>CAYHUM010000007.1:0-25663 GCA_964359945.1 Candidatus Woesearchaeota archaeon
TGTAAATTAGATAATATTAAAGATGCAATTCCTTTTCCAAGAACAATGTTAAGAAAATATCCTTAATAAATAAAAAGAAGGTGACAATTTGAATTATAGATTATTGACAATTTTGACTTTCTTAATCTTAGTATTATTTATTTCTAGTTGCACGTATCAAGGTAAAACAATAAAATCAATTAATAAGCAACAAGCAAACACTACAGATCTAAATATTATAACTTATGGACTTGGAAATACACAAGAATGGAAAGATAGTTTACAAATTACAGGTCTTAGAATGGGTAGCTCTTATGATGTAAAAGAAACCATAAAAAATGCCCGAATTTTTGTAAAAGATCATAATTTAAAGAAAGTTTTTATAGCAACTTATACCCCAATAAATGAAACTGGAACACTTTATTTTAGCAATGAGAGCTTATACTTCCAGGAATTAGAAGAAGTTGGTATAGATGATTTTGTAAGTGCATGGTATTACGAATGGAAATGGAATCAAACACTATTAAATAATTTTATAAATAATCTGAAATATTACAATCCTAATCTAAAATTTGGAATTACCTTATATGAAGACCAAGTTGATTTACATGATTTGAGTGAGGATATACTACCAAAATTAATAAAGGAAAGAATAGATTATGTACATTTGTTTATTCATTACAGAAAAAACAGCCAAAATTATGAAAAATATTTTAATAAAATAAAATCTATGTTTCCAAATGCAAAAATAATAACAGGTTCCTATGCTTATGATAGAATTGATTACATTTCTTGTGATCAGTCCCTCTCGTACAATTGTTCCTTAGAAGAAGAACTTTATTTTTTTAATATATCGATTGCAATTCAATCCTATCTTTTTAAAAAAAGTGAAACTGATTCTATAGAATTTGTTCCTGCATATTTTGGAAATGAGGAGAATATGCCCTACTTTGATGACTCCCTAGCCTGTAAGCCAGAAAGAAAACAAGAATGCATAAACAATACAAAAATAATGAGACTATCAGCCTTATCTATAATTAACTGTTATAAAAATAATATTTGCCAAGGTTATTGCGGGAATAGTGTATGTGACCGAGGAGAAACAAAGGATAGTTGTAAGTTTGATTGCGGAACTTGTGGGGATGTAAACGGAGATGGTAAAATATTCCTTAGTGATATAATATATTTAATTAATTACCTATTTAAGGAAGGCCCTAGACCTTTAGGTAGTGGGGATGTAAATGGTGACACTAAGGTAAATCTTCAGGATGTAATTTATTTAGTTAACTATATTTTTAAGGGAGGACCTAAACCTACATGTATAACTCAACAAACTATTAGTACTTATACTTATAGTACAAGTCAAGGTAGTATAAGTAATAATATATTCCCTATAAATATGAACTTTAATACTAATGTAGCTGGAATACAATTAGAATTATTATATGATCTTACTAAAACAAGTATTATTAGTATAGATAAGACTTCTAGAACTAATAATATGGAATTAACGTATAATGATAATAAACAAGGTAAAATAAGTATAGGATTATATAGTGCAGATCCTAATAAATACATTAAATCAGGTTCAGGAACTATACTTAATGTTAAATTAAGTAATAATGATATTTCAAGTATTAAAATAAATACAATTAGTGTAGTTGATACTAAAGCTTTAGAGTTAAAAAAATCTTCAGGAACTACAATAAAGAGATTAATTTCAAAAATAAAAAAAGAGGTATGAATGTTAAATAATATAATATTTTTAGTTATAGGATCATATTTTTTATATCAAGGAGCAATTTACTTAGTTAAACATTCTTCAAGACTAGCTAGAAATCTAGGAATAACAAAATTTTTAATAGGCTTAACCATAGTTGCTTTTGGTACAAGTGCTCCTGAATTATTTATTGGTTTATTTACTGCAATTAAAGGAACAACAAATTTAAGTTTAGGGAATGTAATAGGAGCTAGTATCTTAAATATAACTTTAATATTTGCAATAGCCTCATTTATCCATCCAGTAACAATAAAATCAGAAACATTCAAAAAAGAAATTCCTATACTACTTATAGTTTCTTGTTTATTGCTAGTACTTTCTTTAGACTCTGTAATTAGTAAGTTTGATGGAGTTATATTATTATTATTTTTTGCTGTGTTTATGTTCTTTCATACAAGAAAGTATGATGAAGTAACACGTATTTATCATGATGGTTTAGATAAAAATGAAATTACCAAGAAAAAACTAAAAAATATATTTTTCATAATAATATCAATATTATTTTTATACATAGGAGCTAAATTCGTTATAGAGTCTGCAGTTAATATAGCAAGAATTCTAAATATAAGTGAGATGCTTATAGCTATAACCTTAATATCTATAGGAACAACTTTACCAGAACTATCAACAGCAATAATCGCCTCAATAAAAAAAAGCAATAGTCTTGTTGTGGGGGATTCTTTAGGTAGCGGAATTTTTAATATTTTATTTATTATTGGATTAGTTAGTATAATAAGTCCAATAAGTGTTCCATCAAGAACAATCTTCTTTAATATTCCAGCTTTGATTGTTTTTGTAATAACTTTGATTATATTAGCTAGGAATAATAAAATAACAAGAGAAAAAGGAATATTACTTCTTATTTTGTATTTAATTTATATAGGTTTACTGTTTATTACTGAATTTTATGGATAATGCAGATTTACAACATATTAAAAAATATAGGCTTATTTTTTATAACATAATAAAAAATAGACTGAATAGTGACACAAAAGTTTTATAAATAAAAATTTAATTTAATCCATATGCTTTCAGCATTTTTGAAGCGCTTATTATTTGCGCGTCAATTTTATATGATAAACGGAAAAATAGAGGTGCTAGGTGTGAAACAAATAATGTTACCTTCTGATTTAGTACTTGATATACAAAATATAAACAATAAAAAAATCTACGAAATTACAAAGAATGGAATTTTGGAGAATATAAAACTGTTAAGTAAAAAATTAGGTGCGTCTCAAGAAGGAATGCTCAAAGTTATAGAAGAATTATATGAAACTATAGGCACAGGTTCATTAAAGATTATTGATTTAGATAATAAAAACAAAAAAGGTATAGTAAGAATATTTAATTCACCGCTAGCAGAATCTTCACTAACAAAAAATAAAAGATCTAAAGAAGTAGTTTGTTATTCAATATCTGGAATACTAGCAGGAATGTTTAGTTTTTTATTTAATGATAATATAGATGCTCAAGAGAAAATATGTTTAGCTCAAGGCAAAGAATATTGCGAATTCATAATAAAAAAGAGGTGAAAATATGAACGAGAAAAAGAAAATTTCAGTAGGTATGGGCATAAGTAAAAGTGATAATGCATTTGAGGCTGCAAAAGAAGCTGCTACTCAAGCATTAAATAAAATAGAAGGTAAACCAACTATTAGTTTTGTGTATTTTTGCGGTGAATATGATATAACCCAATTAAATAATGGTCTTAAATCTATTTTAACTGATACAGAATTTGTTGGAGGAAGTTCTGATTCTTTAGCGTATGAAACAGAAGTTCTAAGCAAAGGAGTAATTGTTTGCAGTCTTCAATCTGATTATTTGCATATAGGCATAGGCTCAGCAGATGGAGTTTCTAAAGATCCATCTAAAGTTACAAAAAATGCAATAAATGATGCACTTTCAAAAATAAAAGTTGATAAATACATTGACCCATATATACAATTTTTAAGAGTAAAGAAAACTAATGTAAAGAATTTAATTAAATTACCCTCTTATTTTGTATTTGTATTTTCTCGTGGTTTTAAGCCCAACAGTTTAGGTAATGAAAATATTATCATACAATCAATATCAAATGAAATTGGTTTATCTTGTACTATATTTGGAGGTTCATTTGGTGTTCCCCTAGAAAATGTATTTGCAGGTAAACCATATGAAATTTATTCTTTGCATTCAGGAAAAGTAATGAAAGATGGTATAATTACAGTAGTATTTGTAAGTAGTCTAGCTTATCAACATGCAATAAGAAATGGAGCAAAACCAACTAAAGAAGTAGGATATATCTCAAAAGTAGAAGGTAATGGTTTTATCGTATCGGGAATTTCAGGAATGGATCCAATTGATTGGTATTGTGATAAACTAAAAATTACTAGAGATGAGTTTGTATCTAAACAAGGAGCATATACACAAATGTTTCCTTTAGGTATACCAGATGAATATGGTTCATTTACAATAAGAACTGGTGGTGTTCCTTATGATAATAACACAAAACTTGCATTTACCTTGCCATTTATAGAAGGTAATCCTGTATTTTTAATGGATGCTAAACGTGATAATTTACTTGAAACCCCAGATTTAATAAAAAAAGATTACGAGTATTTAGGAGATCAAAAACTTAAACCAGCAATTACTTTTGGTATTTTATGTGGTTCAAGAAGATTATGCTGTAGAGAAAAAACCCCAGATGAACTTAAAAAATTAAAATCTAATATAAAATCTCCAATATTTGGATTTTATAGTTTTACTGAAGTTGGTTCTGGGGCAGGAAGACCAACAAAAATACAACATATGTCTACAAGTATATTTACCCTCTATGAAAACTTACTTACAGAACTAAAATGATTAATAGCTTAAATGAACTAATAAAATTAACAAATGAACAGGAAAAAACTATTACTCCTGATTTAATTAATCCTAATGTGTGGTGTACTACTGAATGGGATTTCATGGAGCCTGAAAAAAGAGATTTGGTCTTAAGTAAAATTCTCATAGAAGTAATAAAAAGAGCTAAAAAAGAGTCTTTATATAAAAAAGCTTATGAAAAAATTAATATGAAAGAACTTGAAAAAGAAAAAAGTGCTACAGAAATTCTACTTCAACTTCCTGTTCTATTTAAAGATAATACTTCATTTGGAGCTAAAGGTTTTCGTGAAACAATAAAAACTAATCCTTACATTCTTAAGCATGGAGACAAATTTATAGCAACTGAAATTTTTAAATCAGGAGGTACTAAAGGAATACCTACACCAACATTTATCACAAAAAGAGACCTTGAAATTGAAAGTAAAGCTCTTGGTTTTAGATGTTTTGTTCCAGGTGGTTTTAAAGAAAAAGATATTTTATTTACTACATATAATCCTTCTCACAAGGGAGGAAGAGAAATACAAGAAGCTGCAACCCATATAGGAATGGATGCTATAGTAAAAAGACCTGAAGATAATTTACAAGATATAATTGAGATAATAAAAACATATAAAGCAAACTGTATTGCTACTGTTCAACCACCAATTAATGAAGAAGATGAAGCACAAAAAGGCGCAGGTGTTAATTTCTTAAATTTATTTAAAGAAGATCATGAATTATTTGGTAAGGATGGTCAAATAAAAAAAGCATTCATAACAGGATTTAAAGTTCCAGATAGTGTAATTAATTTAGCCAAAGAAATAGGTTTACAGTTATTTACAACTTATGGATGTAGTGAATTTATTCCTTTAGCTACATCTACTACACAAGAAAAAACAAAATGTCATTTTAATGATCAACATATTTTGTATGGACCTCATATGACTATTGTTGTAAAAACAGAAGACAAGGAATTAATTCCAGTGAAAAAAGGCGAAAGAGGAATGGTTTTAATAACTACTCTTGGTATAAGTAATGGCCGTACTATTTTCTTAAATTATGCTATAGGAGATACTGCAATATTCCATGATAATCAATGTGGTTGTGGTAGAACTACCCCTATAATAACAGATATTTCAAGAACTGATAATCCTGATGAAATTCTTAGTGGTGGATGCAGGTGTGTATAACATATGATTGAAATTAAAAATTTTATAAATGGTGAGTTAAAAGATAGTTTCTCCAAAAAAAAATTTAATATAGAAAGTCCATTCTATAAATTTATTCAAGAGATACCAAATTCTGATCAAACTGATTTATCTTTGGCTTTATCGGCAACAAAAAAATCCTTAAATGAAGTTAATAAATTAAATTTAGCAGACCGAGTTAATATACTCAAAAAAGCAGCTAAAGAATTTAATGTAACTGAAGAAGAAATTGAATACGCAGTAAAAGTTATTGGCGTACAGAAAAAAAATATTATAAAAAAAACTGAATCTATTAAGTATATATTTAATAATGCTTATGAGTTTTCCAAAAAAAGATATAATTATTTAGTAGATGAGTTTTTATACCATCGTTTAGATAATAATTCACTAATTTATAAAAAACCCTTAGAAAATATCTCTTGTTGTTTCTTACCAGGAAATGATATTTCAGTAGCAGCTTTTGTTATATCTCATGTAGTAATAGCAGGAACTTCAATAATAATAAAAGCAAGTAAAGAAGAACCTTATTTTGCTATAAAAATAGCTTCTTTAATTACAAAACTAGGATATCCAAAAGGAGCAATTAATGTTTTATTATGGGATACAGATGATAAAACAAGGAAAAGTTTAGCATATTCTTTAATAGATAATACAGAAGTTAGAATTATCTTTGGAGATGACTCAACTTTGCAGTATCTTAGATATGAAAATAATGGTAATAAAGTAATTGAACACGGAAAAAATGGAAAATTTGTTTTGTATGGAACTGGAAGAAGTAAATCAATAGTTGATAAAAATATTAATATAAAAGAAGTTGCAAAAAATATAATTGAAGCAAGCTTATCTTATTATATAGGATGTACATCAAATAAAGCTGTTTTGGTTAGTGAAGAAATTTATGATGATTTTAAACAGGAAATATTAACACAAATAAAGGCTCTTAACATAAATGATCCTTTAAATGAAGATACAGATATAGGTTATGCTAAGGATATAGAAAAAGTTATTAAACGTTTGAATGAAGCAAAAAGATTTTCTGCTATATCAATATTAAGTGATGTTCAACTAAAAAATAAATTACAAACTAACGAACCCATATTAATAGAAGTTTTTGATAAAAATTCTGAATTCCTGAAAAACGAATATCCTGTTCCTATAATTGCATTGTTCAAATATAAAGGAGATTTTGAAAATGCAGTTAATATTGTAAATGAACTTTCTTTTATAGACTCCGTAAATAATAAATCTCTTGTAGTTTCAGTATACTCTAAAAAAATAAAAGACTTAATGCTTTATATTAAAAAAATAAATGCAAATCATATTAATATAAATTTACCTACATCATATCAAAATCTAGCTTTGCCTCATCAAAGTGTTTATTTGAGTGATGTATTTACACAAGATGTTTCTGTAACAATAGAATATAAATAAAAACATTTAAATATACCCATAAGCTATTTTTGAATAATGAAGACTAAGCACATATTTGTAGCAGCTCTGGATGTTGGAGAGCTTTTACCATTTACTATAAAAAAAAATGGTAATCTTAAAAAAGCACTTGAAGACGAGGAAATAGCAAGAAAAGAACTTGAAAAATTCATTGATATTCTTGAAAAAAATTTTAAGAAAAATATATATTATATGGGTATTGATATAATAGCAGGAAAAAACTATGAAAGATTTATATTTGAGGATTCTGGGTTTTTTGAAATTATGACTGAAGCCCCTTTAGCTATGAATGCCCATTTTGTTAATGAAAAAGCAGCTCAAAAATTTGCCGAAGCTCTAAAAAAATCCCTTTCTTCAATTATACCACCTGGTCCTGTGACAGAGATGTTTATTAATTCTATACAAGTTCAGAAAGAAGAATCAGAACAATTAACTTACAAGAAATGGTCCGATATTAAAAAAATAAGAAATCTTTAATTAATTTGCACTAGTTGTAGGACCTTTTTGTGCTGTTTCTGTATCTAATTTTTGTTCTAATTGACTACTACTTGAATTGTTAATATTATCCTTATTTAAATAATAAAAACTTCCAATACCTAATCCTATAACAACTGTTGTACCTAATAAAACTTTAAATGGTCTTAAAGTCTTCCTTTCACTATATTTTGAATATTTATCATAAGCATTTTGATATTCTTTAGAATTTCTTCCATAATTTTTAAATGCATCATCTAAATTTTTTTCTGCCTGTAATAATTTTTTATTCATGACTAAAAAACGTTATAGTTTATTTATAAATCTTTCTATTTTATTTACTTATTGATAGTTATTCCAAAAACAAAACATTTATATTTTTCAACATAATAAAAATATGCATGGAAAGTGGAAAAGCACTAAGAAAAAAAGTATTAGAGATAATTTCAAAAAATTGGCCTATACATATTTCAGGAATTTGTCGTGAATTAAGTGTTAAAGATTCATTACAGAATATTTCTAGGATAAGATATCATATTCTTAACCTTAAAAAACAAAATTTAGTCAACACAAAAAAAATAGATCGTGCATTAGTTATTTGGCCAGTTGATATAGAAAAAATAAGAGTAATGCATGAATTTATGAAAGAAACATAAAAAATGAGGCTTGTAATAATTTCAGTATTGTTTTTAGTATTTAATTTAATATTAGTAAATGCTTCTATACAAATTACACCTGAAAAAATTACGTTTAACAATGTATTAAGAGATGGTTACGCTGAAACTCTTTTAGCACTAAGTACTGATAAAGGTAATTTCGATGTTGATTTTAGTATAGAAGGTAATCTAAAAGACTATTTTACTATAGAATCAAATAATATCTTAACTCAAGAACAATCATTAAGAACAAAAATTATTCTAAAAACCCCATCTAACATACAAAATGGTTTATATCAAAATTTCCTTATAATAACATTTACAAGTAAATCTTCTCCTGAAGTAACAACTTCAAGTTCAATTTCTAAATCCATTCCTATTGATGTTTACATTACAGACACAGTAATAAAACAACTTGAAATAAATAATATTTTAATAGATGATATAAGAGAAAATCAAAATTTAGATATAATTATAGATTGGACTAATAAAGGTAATGTTTTAATTAAACCAAAAATTGAAGTAAAAATTTTAGATTTGAAAAATAATTTAATAAAAGAAAGAGAATTTGAAACATCATTATTACCAAAACAAGATAATTATAATATCAATTTAGGAAGGCTAAATAAAAACGAGTATAAAGCAGTAATTAGAGTTTTATTAGATGATAGTTTAATACAAGAAAGAACATTAAACTTTTTTGTACTTGCTTTAAATGAAAAAATAAGCAAAGGAATTTTAACTTCTATTGAAAATCAAGATAGATCTCATATTGATGATAAAACACAAATCATCGGAAGTTTTGTTAATACTGGAGAATCTGAATTAAATGCTATTATGATTACTGAAGTTTATTTGAATAATAATTTAATAGACACTATAGAAAGTAATAATATTAATATTAAAACTAATCAAAACATAGAAATAAATAATCTTTTCATTCCTAAAGAATTAGGATTATATAAATTTAAAAATTACATACAATATGGAAATAAAATAAGTAATACAAAAGAATCTGTACTTGAAGTTGTTCCAAGTAATGAACCACTTCAAGAAATTCCACTATCAACTAGCCCTATGTTTTTAATTTTAGGAATGGCTTTAGTAATATTTATATTTGTAAGAGTAAATAAAGCAAAGAGGAGAAAATGGCAGCAGAAACAATAGCATTAATTATAATAATAGTTTTTGGATTAGCAGCATTAATATACTTAAAATTTATAAAGAAAAAAATAAGAAAAAATATTTTAAGGAATGAGAATATAAAAAAATATTTTGAAGAGGAATAAAATGCAATTAAAAATTCCATTAATAGTGTTTACAATTATAATTATAAGTGCAATATTATTTTTAATACCAAACTCCTTACAAAAATTTGCTTTTTCTGGTCAATATTTATTTAATGGAGAATTCTGGCGTTTAGTAACATTTAATTTCACTCATATTAATTTCATTCATTTAATAGAAAACATAATTGCTTTAGTTGTTGCAGCTTTATTGGCATATGAACTTGATTTAAGAGGAAATTATTTCATTATAGCTTTTTTACTTTCAGCAGTTACAATAGCATTGGCAGAAGCAATGTTTTTCCCGTTAATAATTATAGCAGGAGCTTCTTTAGGAATATATGCTATTCTGGGTTCAGTATCAGTAAAAGGTTCAAATTTCTTTCCAAGGAGTGCATTAATTATAATGTTTGTTGCTTCTATATTCCTTGGATATGTAATAAACCTAATTACTTGTACCGATTGCGTGAATAAAAACATTTTTATACAATCAATATTTCATTTCTTTGGGTTATTAGCAGGTATGTTAACATTTTACTTTTACTTGCAATACCAAAAATCAACAAAAAAGAGTTTACTTTCAGTAGAAAATGGATAAAGTTAAAACAGGAATAAAAGGGATGGATTCTTTATTAGATGGAGGAATTCCTAAAGGACGTATTATCTTGCTTTCTGGTAGTTCTGGTACAGGGAAGACAATTTTTGTATCCCATTTTATAAAAGAAGGAGTAAAGAATGATGAAAACTGTGTTTATGTTACTCTAGAACAGTCTAAAGATAAATTAATAGAAGATCTAAAAAACATAGGTATTGATTTTGATGACATGCAGAAAAAAAATAAACTTAAATTAATTGGAGGGCCAGTTGCTCATATAAATTTCTTCAAACAAAAAACAAAAGCTACTTTTGAGGATTTAACAAAAGAAATGGAAGAGATAATAAAACAAAGTAGTGCTTCTAGGTTTGTACTTGATTCAACTAACTTATTTACAATGTTGTTTGATGATGATGTAGAACGTAGAAAAGCTTTAGCTAATTTAGTTGCTATGCTTGATAAAGTTAAATGTACATCAATATTAACGTGTGAAGTTAAAGAAAATTCAAATGCAATAAGTTGGCATGGTTTTGAAGAATTTGTTGTTGATGGAGTTATTGTATTACATAGAATTCCATTTGAAAATATGTTTGAAAGAGCTGTTTCAGTAGTAAAAATGCGAGGTTCTGGTCATTCACAAAAAGTTGGCTTACTAAATATAACTAAAGAAGGGATAGAAGTTTTTGCTGATCGCGAGCCATATAAACCAATTTATAGTAATCATAATCATTAAAAAAGAGGTAAAATGGTAAAAATTATAACAAGAGTTGAACGTGTTCCTACAGGAATACCGGGATTTGATAAGTTAATAGATGGTGGATTTGTAAAGAATTCAATTAATCTTATTACTGGGGGTGCAGGAACAGGAAAAAGTATTTTTGCCATGCAATACATTCTTAATGGAATTTTGAATTATAATGAAACTGGATTATTTGTTTCATTTGAGGAAAAAATAGAAAATCTAAAAGAAGACGCATTAGTATTTGGATGGGATTTTGATAAACTAGAAAAAGAAGGTAAATGTAAATTTTTATATGTTGGTCCTTACACAAGTGCAGATTTTTTAAGCATATTAAGTAAAGAAATATCTCGTTTTAAACCTAAAAGAGTTGTTATTGATTCTTTAAGTATTTTAGCTATGGCTTTAAAAGACGGATTTAATTCAAGAAAACATCTATTTGAAATTGCTTCTCTACTACAATATTTAAATTGTACTTCTATTTTAACTTCAGAAATAGCAGGAGAAGCTTCTATAGATATTTCTAGTGGAGAACAATTGTCTAGAACAGGAGTAGAGGAATTCATTGCAGATTCTGTAACAACTTTACATAATACAGGATTGGGTGGAGAAGGAGATAGAGCTGTAAGAGTAGTTAAGATGAGAAGAACAAATCATATTAAAGGTCCTGTGCCTATGAAAATTACAAATCAAGGTGTTACAGTATTGAGTAAAAAAGGTTATTAATATGTTACAAAAAAGAGATGTTACATTTATAGTATTTCTAATTGTTTTTTTTATGTTCTTTGCTTTAATTATAATTTTAAATACAACTAGATTAGCAGACATAACAACTACAATAAACGAAGAACAACTAAATGAAAAATTTGTTACTAATCAAGGAGGTTCATGGTTTGAAAGAAATAAGAAATTTATAGCTGTAGATATTTTAATTTTAGGTGTAGTGGCTTTAATTTTACTGTTTTTATTCGTTATTAGGAAGAAATTTTATAGTTTATGGGAAGCTAGTTAATTATCTAGCAATTATAATTGTACTAGTAAACTTGATGTCTTTTAATGTTCTTATTTTATCTGATACTAAGGAATCAAGATCTTCTACGTTTTGAACATCAACTTTTGCGATTAAATCCCATTCTCCATATACTTCATGAATTAAACTAATCTCTTTAATCTTCTTTAATTCAGAATATATTTTTCTTTCAGTTCCAGGGTTTACTCCCATCAATAAGAATGCTCCGACCATAGAATTATTAAGATAACAATATTTTTAAAACTTACCATTCAACCTTAATTTCATCTGTTCTCCAAAATGGTTTAATATCAACTTTACTTAAGTTTTCTTTTCTTCCTGCTTTATATTCTAAAATCCCTTGCCAAGCTATCATGGCTGCGTTGTCTCCTGAATATCTTAAAGGAACAGCATCAAATTTAGCTTCTCTTTCTTTACACATTACATCAAGAATTTCTATAAATCTTTTATTTGCTGCAACTCCTCCAATCAATAAAGCTTCATTTTTTTGCGAATGGGCAAGAGCTCTTTCTGTAACTTCTGCAACCATAGAAAAACAAGTTTCTTGTAAACTAAAGCATAAATCTTCTTTATTTATACCTTTCTTAAATTTATTAATAGAATCTGTAATTATTCCTGAAAATTCAACATCCATTCCTTTTACAACATAAGGTAATTCTATGTATTTACCTTTTTTAGCTAATTCTTCTATTTTAGGTCCAGCAGGAAATCCTAATCCTATTTCTCTACCAAATTTATCTAGAGCATTCCCTAAGCCAATAGTTAAAGCTTCTCCCATTATTCTGTAATAACTTCCTTCTAAAGAAATTATTTGTGTGTTAGCTCCAGAAACAAAAACGAAAACAGGATTTTTAACATTACATAATAATTTACCTATTTCTAAATGAGCAACTAAATGATTTACTCCAACTAAAGGTTTTTTTAATTTAAGGGCTAATTCTTTAGCAAAGTTTTTTCCTACAATTAAGCTTGGTTGTAATCCTGGTCCTTGTGAAAATGAAATTATATCTATATCATTTATTTTTAATTTAGCTTCATTTAATGCATTTTCTAAAACCTTTTCTTTTACTAATTCATGATGTTTAGCAGCTTCTATTGGAATAATCCCCCCTTTTTCAGTTGTGTAAGTATCTCTAACTTCACTTAAAATTTTACCTTTTTCATTTATTATTCCAAATCCTAAGGTATGGGCCGTGCATTCTATTCCTAAACTTATTATTCCTTTAGAACTCATTTTGTAATTATTTCTATGACATCCCTATTCTTCAATTTATTATCTTTACCTATGACTTGTTTAGTTTTTAAATTAATAGCTTTTATAAAATTATTTCCTATTTCAGTATGAACTTTAAATGCAAAATCTAAAGCACTTATATCATAATCAACAATTAAAGCATCTGGTAGTTTATTTCCTTTTTTATCTTCTAACTTATTATTAGCTACAGGAAATACAATAATTTTATTTAGTAAAGTAAAAACAGCTTGATTTAAAACTTCTTGTACTCCAGTATTACCATATTTATCTAAAACATTTTTCTTGATATAATTTAAAGCTTCTTTTTGTTTTTCATTTAAATTACCTATGACTTCAAAATTATTAATTCCAGGAATATATCTTATCAAATTGTGTTTAGCAGCTTCTTTTAATGCTAATTCTGATTCTGAAGAACAAGGAATTACTATATAATCTTTAAACTCTTTTTTTATCTTTTCATAATTATTATTTTTATCAATATCAACTTTATTTGCTGCTATTATCATTGGTTTAGTTTCTTTTCTTAGCATTACAGAAAATTTTTCTATTTCCTCATTATCCCAATCAACTAAATTTTTCTTAAAATTTAATTTATTCAATATTCTTTCTACAATAATTTCTGTAGCATTTAAACCAGAAAATTGTTTAGCTATAGCTTTACTTAATTCAATTTGTTCTTGTTGCTGTGTCCTTACTAGTTTATCCCATGCTCTTTTTAATATTCCTAAATACCAATGATCTAATTCATTTTCAAGAAATTTTATATCGTTTGTAGGATCATAATTATTAGTTATCTCACCTTTTTCATTTGTTGTTCCACTTATATCAATAATATTGATTAATGCGTCTGCTTGATTTAAATCATTAAGAAATTCTAAACCTAAACCATAACCTTTATGCGCTTCTGGAACCAAACCAGCTACATCAAGTAAATCAATAGGAACAAATCTTTTATTTTCTATGCAATAACCTGCTTTAGGATTACATTTCACATTAAATTCCTTATCCACACAATCTACCTTAATAAATCCACTTCCATGATTTGGCTTAATAGTAACAAAAGGTCTATTCTCTATATGAACATCCATTAATGTTGCAGCTTTAAAGAAAGTAGACTTTCCTTTATTAGTTATTCCAATAATACCAATTAACATAAAAATTTTAATTTAAATGCTTATAAAAAACTTTCCAAAATCTTTATAAACAATTAATAAAATTTAGTTTGTATGTTAATAAAAGAGGTAAAAGCAAGGAAAATATTTAATTCACAAAGAAAAGAAACAATCCAAGTAATGGTTAATTCTAATAAAGGTAAAGGTATGGCTTCTGTTCCTTCTGGTACTTCTACAGGTACAAAAGAAGTAGTAGCTTTTCCTAAAAATATAGATTATTCAGTAAATTTTCTAAATAAATTTAACTTTAGAAATTTTAAGTTTAGTAATTTTGATGATTTTAAAAAATTAGAATTAATGCTCTCTAAGTATGATAAAACAAAAAATTGGTCTAAAATAGGAGGGAATTCAGTACTAGCTGTAGAATATGCAATGTTAAAAGCTATTTCAGATAAGCCATGGCATTTCTTAAATAAAAGAGCTAAACAAGTACCTAGACCATTAGGAAAAGTAATTGGAGGAGGAAAACACTCAGATAAACTAGTAGATTTTCAAGAATTTTTAGTTTGTTCTTTAGATGCTAATTCATTTAAAGATGCAGTCAATGCAAATTTACAAGTTTATAATAAAGTTCACGAAGTCCTTAGATTAAAATATGCTAATTTTAAAGATGAGCGTGATTATGAAGGAGGATGGACTCTTGACTTAAGCACAGAAGAAATTCTAGACTTGTTAAAAGATGTTACAGATCAAGTTTCAAGTGAACTAGGATTTAAAATAAGAATTGGGGTAGATATAGCAGCTTCTTCTTTTTACAATGGTGAGCTTTATGTTTATAAAAATCATTCAAGGGATGAACATTATAGAAGATTAACGCAAGATGGACAAATTGACTATATCTTAAGCTTAATAGAAAAATATGATTTATTTTATATAGAAGATCCTTTACATGAAGAGGATTTTAAAGGATTTGCAAGATTAACAAGTTTAGCTGGTAAGAGATGTTTAATTGTGGGAGATGATTTAACTTGTACTAATCCAATTTACATAAGAAAAGCAATAAAAATGAAATCTATAAATGCTGTAATAATTAAACCCAATCAAATAGGCTCTTTAGCAAAAACAAAAGAAGTAATTGACATATGTAATAAAAATAAAATTATTCCAATAATAAGCCATAGATCTCAAGAAACATTAGATTCTTCAATATCGCATTTAGCAGTAGCTTTTAATATTCCTCTGATTAAAATTGGCATTTATGGTAAAGAAAGAACATCTAAAGTTGATGAATTATTTAAAATTGAAGAAGAAATTACAGAAAAAATATAATTTAATCACTGTAGAATAAACAAAAAAATATTTATATGATTAATTTAGCTTATAACTATATAAAAAGGAGGTAATGTAATTGGCACCAGTAACAGCATCATCGTTTTATGATCCTTTAGTTACTTTATGGCTTAGCTTTCTTAATATAGTTCCAGGATTAGTAGGAGCTTTAATAGTTCTAGTTATTGGTTATCTAGTTGCTTTAATCATCGGTCATGCGATTACTATAGTGCTTGAGAAAATTGGATTAAATAAAAAATTAAAAGAGGCTCAATTAACTAAAGCCATAGGTCATACAAATGTATCTAATGTTTTAGGTGAGATTACTAAATGGTATATATTTGTTATATTTTTACAAGTTGCAGTTGATTTACTAAACTTAGGAACTCTTAGTACCTTACTTAGTAAATTTGTTTCATGGTTACCTAATATTATCGTAGCTATTTTAGCAGCATTATTTGGATTCTTTATAGCCCATTATGTAGAGATAAGAATGACTCAAAACAGTACAATGAAAGGTACAAAAATGGCAGCTAGATTAATTAAAATAGCAATTATGATAATTATAATTATTATTTCTTTGAGTCAAGTTGGTATTGATGTTTCCATACTTGAAAATGTATTTTTATTAGTGGTTGGTGCGGTAGCTGTTGGATTTGCTCTTGCATTTGGTATTGGTCTAGGTTTAGGTATGAAAGACAAATCACAAAAAATAATAGATGACTTCAAGAAGAATTTCTAAATTTATTTTTTATTTTTATATAAGTATACTTTTCCATCTAATCCTTTTATAACTAAATCAGGATATCCATTCTCATTTATAACAACACGAGGATAATAGAAAGCTTTTTCTGGAGATATGTACCTTCCGATACTACCTACATTTACATATACACCTCTATTTTTCGGATTAGAGTCTGCTTTCATAAGATCAATATTCCCTTTAGGATCTGTGACTAAGTGATCTAGTAAACCATCACCTGTAAAATCATACCCTTCGGAACTCTTATCGAGATAATCTTTTGAAACTTCGCCGACCTCTATGTATTCATATCCGTAATCCTTATTTTTACTACAACCAGCTAAAGTTAATAAACCAACTATTCCTAAACCGGTTACTATTTTTTTCAAAACCATTTTTACTCACATTAATATATAATATCAAAACCTTTAAAAACACTTCTTAATCTCAATTTTAAAATGGCAGAAGAAGAATTATTAGTACCATTGAAAGAATATCTTAGGGTAGGTATTCATATTGGAACTAAATTCAGAACTAAATATATGGCTCCTTTTATTTACAAAGTAAGACCAGATGGTTTATCTGTACTAAATGTAGAAACAATAAATCAAAGATTAAAGGTAGCTTCTAACTTAATCTCACAATTTAATCCAGAAGAAATTTTAGTTATATGTAGGCGTGAAAATGGTTGGAAAGCTGCTGAAATGTTTTCTGAGCTAACAGGAATAAGAGTATTTGCTGGCCGTTATCCTCCTGGAATTTTAACTAACCCTAATCTAGATAGTTTTATAGAAGCTAAATTAGTTCTCGTTGCAGACCCATGGCCTGATCGTAATGTGGTAAATGATGCAGTAAAAATGGGAATTCCAGTTATAGCTTTATGTGATACAAGTAATGATTCTATTAATATTGATTTAGTTATTCCATGTAATAATAAAGGTAAAAAATCACTAGGTTTAATATTTTATATATTAACTAAAGCATATCTTAAAAATAGAAAAATAATAAAATCAGAAAAAGAACTTAAATATGGTTTAGAAGAATTTACTGCAGAATAATTTTACTCTTCTTCATCCCCATCCCAAGGATCTATTTCCTCCTCTTCTTCATGTCCACTTGAATCCTCATAATCTTCATCCATATCAAATTTAATTTGCATTTTTTTACCCCCTGTTTATTATAAAAACTTTAAGCCAACTTTATACGCTTATTTATAAATCTTTCTCTTTTCTAAAATGTTTTTGTAATATTATTGCAATTAGAATTATATTACTTAATAATAAAGGAATAATTATAGCTAAGGCAGTAGGACTTAAAACAATATTTTCAGTTTCAGTAATACTCGCCCCAGTAGTATAATTATCATATTTACTTACATTACTAAAAACTAATAATCCAAAGAATAAAATAGCCCATCCAAGACCCATATAAACTAATATTCCTCTTTCCATTATTCTTAATTTAAATTACTTAACTTAAATACTTTTTGGTTTAAAAAAGTTTATATATGCTTTATCTTTGTTTATTACTATGAAAAAAGTAGGTTCTATACTAGAAAATAAATTAAAAGGACTTAATGACTATATTGCTCTTGCTTTAGTTAATTCTAAAAAATACCAAAAAACCAATATAGAAATTCTTAGGCATTTAACACAAAAAGAAAATATTCCTGGGATTTATGTTACTATAAATAAACCATATAATGTTATGGTTACTATACTTAAAACTAATAAAATAGATACTGATATGATTATTTTCATAGACGCTATAACTAAATTAGGATCAGAAAAAGAACTAAAAAAAACTGAGAATTGTTTATTCATAGAAAGTCCTAAGGATTTAAGTGATATTGGTATAGCAATGAGCCAAGCTATTGATTCAATTAAAAGCAAGGAAAAGTTTATATTCCTGGACTCTTTAAGTACATTATTGATATATAATCATGCAGGAACAGTAGCAAAGTTCATGCATTTTTTAACCAGTAAAATGAGAACTTGGAAAGTACGTGGAATAATAATAAGTCTAGAAAAAGAATCAGATAAGGACATAATAGCAGAGCTTTCCCAATTTTGTGATATAACTTTAAACTTTAAATAAAAAGAGGAAAAATGACAGAATTATTTGTAAGGTTAGCAGAAGGAGCTTTACCAGCCACAACAGTATTAATTTTATTATATGCATTGCTTTGTATTATTCATGCTTCTTTTTCTTTAAATGCACTTAAAAAAGCTAAGAATGAATTAACTTCTGGAAAATTAAAAAAATTCATGGGTTCTTTATACATAACTATAACTTTAGGATTTATTTATGGTTTATGGAATATTTTGCTTAGTATAGAAGTTTTTCAAATTGGTCCTGATTTATTGCGTTTAATAATTTCAAATCTAATAGTAATTTCTTTCTTAATGTATATGACTTATTTGGCATTTTTAGCTAAAGATTTAGGCGATGAATTTGGTTTTAGAGTTATGGGTAAGAAAATAAGTGAATATGTGAAAGATAAAAAGTCTAAAAAACAGCCTCTTTAGGAAATACCTCTATACCTTTATTATAAATCTTCATAGGAAATATTTTTCTTGCGTGTCTAGTCCCTCTCATTTTAAGAACTTCTATCGCTCTTTTTCTTATATCTCCTGTTTTACCATAATACAAAACTATTATACTATCAACTTCATATTCTAAAGCAGCAGTTGATTCTTCTTTTTGATCAAGTAAAGTGCCAGGAAATTCACCTATAACAAAAGCAGTACATCTCCATTTTCTTATTAATTTAAATAAAGCCAAAGAAGCCTCTCTTTTTGCTAATTCATTATCAAATAATAAAGTAAAGGCACTAATTGAATCTATAACTAATCTTTTAGCTTTAAACTTATCAATTAAATTATCTATTGTACCTCCTCCCTCATCTAATATTTTTTTTACTTGTTCAGGAGTAGACTCAACATAAATGAACTTTTTTTCTTCTTCTAGTTTCTCTAAATCCCAACCAAACTGTTTCATATGAGTAAAAAATCTATTTTTATCTTCTTCAAAGCTTATGTAAATTCCAGGCTCATCATATTTTACTGCTCCATTATACAAAAATTGAGTTGCAATTATACTTTTACCAGAACCTGCTCCTCCAGCAATTAAATTTATAGAATTAACTTCGAAACCTCCTTCTATTAAATCATCAAAACCTGGAATACCAGAAGGAACTCTTTTACTAGGATCAATTTCAATATCATCTCTTCTTGTTCTCTTTATCTTTTTAGCCTTAAATTTTTTTATTTTTTTCTTAGGCATTTTATACATCTACAATTTGTTTAGAAACCTCTATACCTTTATCCCCAATTTTCATATTAAATATTTTTTCCATATATTTTACCCCACGCATCTTTAAAATCTCCAAAGCCCTATTTCTTGTACCTTTTCTTTTAAAATGATACAATAGTATAATACTATCAGCCTCGAAACCTAATGCCCCTGTAATAGAATCACTACTAATTCCTACTTCTTCTGATTGTGCAGTCATTACAGCAGTACAATTCCATTTATTCATTAATTCAAATAAAGCCAAAGAAGCTTCTTTCTTAGTTAATTCATCTTGATAAAGTAAGGCAAATGAGCTTATAGAATCAATAACTATTCTTTTTATATCATTTCTTTCTATAATTGCTTCTATTATCCCTCCTCCTTCAACTAAAACTTTTTTTACTTGTTCGGGGGTGTATTCTAAAAAGAAGAATTTTTTTTCTTTTTCTAACTTTAATAAATCCCATCCAAACGAAAGCACATCATCATAAACTTTTTCTTTTTTCTCCTCAAAAGTTAAATATAATCCAGATTCATCAAATTTTATGCAACCATTTATTAAGTATTGCAATGCAAATACTGTTTTACCAGAACCAGCCCCTCCAGCTATTAAATTTATAGAATTTCTTTTAAAACCACCATTAGTAATTTCATCAAAAATAGAAATTCCTGTTTTTACTCTTTCACCATACTTTAAACGCTCTCTTTTTTTAACCATATAAAGAAATTTCTATATTCTATTTAAATACTTTTCTTTTTTTTCACAAGGAAAAATATATAAACTATAAAATAAAATTTGATATTTAAAGAGGTGAATTTGTTGAACGAATTAAGGAAAGACTATATTCTAGACAGATGGGTAATAGTAGCTACAGAAAGAAGAAAAAGACCATGGGAATTTAAACAGGAATTTAAAAAACAAGAAGAAAAGCAATGTTTTTTCTGTCCTGGTAATGAACATTTAACCCCACCAGAAACATATAGAATAGGAACTAAGGATAAATGGCTAGTAAGAGCATTTCCAAATAAATTTCCAGCTGTTGATATAAAAGAAAATACTAAATTAAAAACAAAAAATCAATTCTTTCTTTATTCAGGAGCATATGGCTACCATGAAATTCTTGTAGATTCATACAATCACAAAAAACAATTATCTGATTTTCCTGTTGACCATATAAAAAAAGTTCTTCAAGCTTATGTAGATAGAATAAGATTTATGCAAGATGATAAAAAAATAAAATATGTAAGTGTATTTAAAAATCATTCAAAAGAAGCAGCAGCATCTATAGTCCATAGTCATACACAAATAATCTCATACACACAAGAACCTCATGAAGTTTTACGTGAAATAAAAGCCATTTCCAAATATAAATCATGTCCATACTGTAAAATAATTAATATTGAAAGAAAATCTAAAAGAAAAGCTTATGAAAATAAAACTATAGTAGCATTTACACCTTATGCTTCTAGGTTTCATTATGAATTATGGATTTTTCCTAAGAGGCATGTAAAATCTATAATAGAAGTAAATGATGAAGAACTACTTGAGTTAGCTAAAATTCTTAAAAAAGCACTACTAAAACTAAAATCAATAAATGCTCCATTTAATTATATAATTCATAATACTATAGACAGAAAAAATTATCATTTCCATATAGAAATTTTACCTAGATTAAACATATTTGGTGGTTTTGAATTTGCTACAGGTTGTTATATTAATGCAATAAGTCCAGAAGAAGCAGCTAAATTCTATAAAAAATGAACATCTTTAAAGCATATGACATTAGAGGAATTTACGATAAAGAATTAAATTTAGATATAACTAAAAAAATAGGAGTAGCATTTCAAAAATTATTAAAAACAAAAGAAATAGTTATTGGTTATGATTGCAGGTTATCTTCTATACCTATAAAGAATGCATTTACCTCAAATCTTAATCATAAAATTATAGATATAGGACAAGTATCTACACCTTTGTTTTATTATGTAGTTGCTAATTATAATAAAAAAGCAGGGGCAATGATTACTGCATCACACTTAGAAGCAAAATATAATGGAATTAAGTTAGTAAAAAAAATAGCCTTTCCTTTAACTTATGAAACAGGAATTAAAGAGATAGAAAAATTAACTAAAAAAATTAAATTAAAAAAAGCCAAACCAAGAATTATAAAGAAAAGTTTTATTGATAATTATATAAAATGGGTTACTAAAAATATAAAATTAAAAAAGGAACTTAAAGTTATTATTGATTGTGGTAATGGAGTAATGGGTCCTATTGCTACTAAAGCATTTAAGAAAGTAAATTGTAAAGTTATTTCATGTTTATACTGCAATCCAAATGGCAAATTTCCAAATCACACTCCTAATCCATTACTAAATGATACATTAAAGAAATTACAAAAAGAAGTTAACTTAAAAAAAGCTGATTTAGGTATAGCTTTTGATGGTGATGGTGATCGTTTAAGAATAGTAAACAATAAAGGAAAGATTATAGATAATGATATAATAAATGCAATATTTAGCCGCTATTATCTAGAAAATAATCCAAAAAACAAAATAGTTTACTGTATAAATAGTTCAAATATTTTTAAAGAATATATAGATGAAAATGAAGGATTTGCAATATTAGCTAAAGTTGGTCATTCTTATATTAAACAAAAAATGATTCAGAATAAAGCTATTTTTGGAGGGGAATATTCAGGACATTTCTATTTTAAAGACACTTTTTATCATGATGATGCTTTATATGCTGCATTAAAATTTTTAGAAATTTATTCAGAGCAAGAACTTAATAATGAAATTAATTATTTAAGCAATAAGTATTATACAATACCAGAATTAAGAATAAATATCAAAAATAAAGATTTAATCATTAAGAAGTTAGAAAATAAATTTAAGAACTATAAAACAAGCAAATTAGATGGAATAAAGATATATTTTGAAAAAGGATGGGCTTTAGTGAGGTCTTCGCATACAGAAGATATTTTATCAATAAGAATAGAGGCAATAAACAAAAAAGAGTTTGAGAAAATAAAAAAACTAATAATAAAAAATGTCAGAAATTAGCTTAAAATTTGAAATTAATAAAAAGAGGCTTGGTAAAAAAATAGATTTAAAAGATCAAAGTTTTATTTTTACAAATAAAATTGGTAGTTATTTATATTTATCTCTAGATGGGATTATAAGATCAAGATATCAGGGGTTTTATTACTGTAAATCATATGAAAAAACATGGGAATTAATCAAAACCATAGAAAACATACAACTTAATTCTAAACCCATTACACAAATAATAAATAAATTTTATTTGCTTGAAAGAAAAAGATCAAATATTACAGAAAGTTTTTTCCTTCCTCATAACTTTAATACTTTAGTATATGAAGTAATTAATAGTAAAAATGAAGATGTAATCTTAAGTTTCGATGTAAAGAAATTATTTGATAACAGAAATTATGGAAGATTCTATAATGTTTATGAAAAAAATGGATTTTTAATTATAGAATTTACTAAAAAAACAGATCAAAGTGAAGATCAAACAAGTAATGAAGAAGAATACAAACTCTTCACAGTAATAAATACAAATATGTCTTATGAAAAAATTGATTCATGGGAAGAGATTAATTATGAAATTGATAGAAAGAGAAATTCTGAACCCTATCAAAAATATGTTTATAAACCACTTAAACTAAAAACAAATAAAAATAATTTTTTAATAATAACATCTTCTTCTAATCTTAAAAAAGCGATGAGTGAATCAATTCTCATAAAGAAAAATTTGAAAAGTCTAAAAAGTAAACAAAAAAATTACATAAATAATTTACTTAAAACAAAATTAAAAATAAAAAACAAAGAAATTTATTTTGCTTATTTATCTTCCATATTTAACATTGATTCTTTAATAATGAAAATAAGAAATAATCTTGGAATATATGCAGGAATTCCTTGGTTTACTCAATTCTGGGCACGAGATGAAATAATCTCTACAAAAGCACTAATGTATATAAATAAAAAAGAAGAAGCTAAAAAAATATTGTTTAATTATGTTGATCATATTGGACATAAAGATTTTTTACCTAATAAAAGACCTAATGCAACTTATAAATCAGCTGACTCAATAGGATGGCTTTTCTACAGAATAAATGATTTAACAGAATTTACTAATATTAAAAATGATTTAGTCCATATAGATAATCAATTAAGAAATATATTAAAACATATAATAACAAATAGGGCTATAGGTGATTTTATAAAAAATAATGAATATGAAACATGGATGGATTCTATTACTAGAGAAGGAATAAGAATAGAAATACAAGCATTACAATTATTTATGTATAACTTTATGAAAAAAATACATCCTAAAAATAAATCATATGAATTACTTGAAAATGATTTAAAATTACAAACTAATAATAAATTCTGGAATGGTAATTATATTAAAGATGGTTTAAATGATAATACAATAAGAAATAATATTTTTATGGCATATTACATTTATCCATACTTACTCAATCAAGAATCATGGTTAATTTGTTTTAGAAATGCTTTAATTAAACTCTGGAATGACTGGGGTGGTATTTCAAGTTTGGATAGAACATTGCCTGAATTTAAAGATCTTTATACAGGCGAGGATGGAAAAAGTTATCATAATGGAGATTCATGGTTTTATCTTAATAATATTGCTGCTATTGTTTTGAATAGATTACATAGAAAAGAGTTTAAAATATATATTCAAAAAATATTAAATGCTTCTGTCAAAGATATTTTATATAAAGGAGCAATAAGTCATCATTCTGAAGTTTCTTCATCTAAAGAACAAGATTCAAATGGATGTTTATCTCAATTATGGTCTACTGCTTTATTCATAGAATTAATCAATGAGTTATATGGTAACATTAAATAGGTCCTTTCTTTGTTAATAAAACAGGATTATCTTTATCAGAATAATCATATCTTTGTATCTGTATTTCAGGTGGTGCACTATACCCTATTTTAACCTTTTTATTATTAATTATTTCTTTTATACGCAAACTTAAATCATTATAAACTTTATTTTCTTTATTACTAATTACATAATCTTTAAAAATTTCATTACCTTCATCATCTTTATCATTAACTCTTACTCTTACTTTTGAATTATATGGATCTATATATAAAAATATTAAATCTAAAGTTTTTTCGTTATTTTTATCTAAGATTCTTACTCCTTGCTTTAAATGATGTTCAAGAATTAACATTTTATATCATTAATCTTATTTCTTTATGTGAATTTAGAGCATTACTAACAGTATGGCCTAATTTACTTTTATTTTTTACTCTTATTTCCCCTCTTTTACTTACAGTTGCACTTAATAAATAATTTCCTTGTAAATAAATATCAGCAATTTTACCTTCTAACCTTGAATCAACTTTAAATAAAATTCTATCTTTTGTTTCCATTGTTGTAAATTTAACTTCTTCTTTATTTTCTTTTTCTACTTCTTTAACGTCTTCAAAAGGTCTTACATCTATACCTATACCTAATTCTTTTTCTATAGCATCTATTGTTTTACCTTCTCTTCCAATAATTCTTGCTATATCTCCTTCATCAACATAAACTATAGCTCTATTTTCACTCACAATTTCAACTTTAGCATTTTTTACATATCTTCTAAATTCATTTTCCAATTGTTTGCTTGCTAACTTTTTAACTTTATTTTCACTATAACCTTTTACGGGAATAACAACAGTTTCTTCACCATAGCTATAAATTTCATATTCTAATTTACCATTTTCAAAATCAGTTACTTCTACCACTGGCCTTGATAAATCAGCTTCTGTCATTCCACTAGGAACTTTTACTGTCATTTCTAATGCAAGTACTTTATTTACAAAACCATTTTTAATGAATATTA
>CAYHUM010000008.1:0-25465 GCA_964359945.1 Candidatus Woesearchaeota archaeon
CTACTTTCTTTATAAAAATAAGTCCTTTAGCAATGTTCACTAGTTTTAATCATGATTTGAATAAAGAAGAAATAAATGCAGATAATTTAGCAATAAAATTACAAGGAACAAATAAATTTATATTATCAACAAAAAAGAAAATAAATGGTTATAAGAAAACAAAGAGAAAGTTATATCTGAATTTTTTATCTTTAATTAAATTCTAACATTTCTTAGAATCTATACAAGCTTTATTCGTTACAGAACTTAATTGTTTCTTAATGTTTGCTTCATTATCATTACCATAACTTATTAAATATTTATCTAAATCTCTTAATTCCCAGTTCGCAGCCTCATCATTTAATTGTCCGTTAAAATAAATCTTTAATGTTTTGTCACTATTACTACAATATTCTTGATTATTCATTTTAAAACATGTTGGGGTTAGTTCCATTCCTAAAGTCTTAATAAAATCTGCCATAGTTACACCAGTAGCATGTTTATGTATAACATCATCATCCATGCTTTCTATGTGCACATATCTTGCTTTAACCATATATTCTTGTTTAGCAAAATCTATTTCCTTATTATCAATATAAACTTTAAAATCAATATGCTCATGAGTACTTCCCACTTGTCCTATTCTTTGTTTACATCCTGCTATTAAAAAAGTTCCTATGATTAAAAATAAAATTAAATATTTTTTATTCATTTTTTTGCCTCTACTGAATTTCTTATTATTTCTAAAGAACATGAGTTATGATTTTTACACCATTTATTACATTTATTTGCCCATTCCCTATCTTCATAATGCAAGTTACATATAGGACATGAATATAATTCCTTTTTCATTTTAACTTGTATCTATATTTTCTCCATAAGGATGAACTAATTTCCATCCATTAACTTTCTTTTTAACTGTAAATGAACTTTCTAAATCCTTTTTACCAGCATTTAATCCTAATTCAACTTTATATGAAATTAAAACTGTTTCACCATCATTAGATTCTTCACTTACATCTATTAATTTTATATAGGAAGCTGTATTATAATATTTTGAAATATAAGCTTTAAAAGTATTAAAATCTTTAGCTGTTGGTTCTATTTTCTTAAAACCATCTGAAATTAATGCATACATTGTTTCATAATCTTTATTTGCAAATGCATTATAATAACTAGAAACAACTTCTTTTGGGCCTAATTTAGAAATATCTTTTTTAACAGTATTTCCAGTAGTACATGAAGCAATAAAAATAGATAAAATAATTATAATTGATAAATAAATCCTTTGTTTCATTTTGGTGAAAAACTTGTTATTGTACTTAATTGTTTATTTATTTCTTCTTGATTTAGTGAATCTGTAATTAAAACTTTATCAGCATTACTAGGAATATAATTTAAACCATTATTATTAATTTTTCCATTTACATAAACCTTTATGTTTTTTAATTCTAAATCAATGCTTTCAAAAAATAAACTTAAAGGAACATTTTCAGCATGTATATGTAATACATTACCTGTTTTATCCTGACCATCATTTTCTACATGAACAAATTTACTTTTCACAAAATATTTCTCCTGGCTTAAATCAAGTTGTTTTCTATCTAAATAAACTTTAAAATCAATATGATTATGAACACTTCTCAGTAATCCTATTTTATTAGGATTAGGATCCATGCTACACTGCATCATTCCAGAATCAATACAATCTTCAATACGCATTCCACATATATCACATTTTCCATCATTATTTTTATCCATTATTTCTTTTGCTTTTTGTATGTCAAATTCTGTAAAACTTACTTTAGTAAATCTTTTATCACTTACAGCATTACCTGTTATTTTTGTTTTATCACCATTCATCATAGGCCAAATATAGAAATAAGCAGTAACTAGTAAACCAACTACAGCTAAAACTAATGCTCCATACAATGCCATATTTTCAAAGTTAATTTTTTTCATTTTTTCTTTTACTAATTTTATTCTTTATAAATGCTATTATGCTCATTAAAACTAATATTCCACCAATAGGCCATATTATTTTATTATAGTTTTGTAAAAAAGGAGTACCTGCTATAATTAAACCAGAATTAAACATTAAAGAATTTTTAGATATGTGAATAATTTTTTTTATAGTTAATAAGCTTATAATTAATAATAAAGAAACAGCTGCAATCCAAAAAGGTAAAGCTATTTTTGTTAAAAATAACAAGGGCATACCCACAATAGTAATACCAATAGCAGTTAACAAAGAAATAATACCTATGCATAAATTATGACAAACTTGATAAGAGCCCAAAAAACTTAAAGCTCCTGAAAAACTACCACTTTTATTCAAAAATTCACTCTTTAATTTATTTTTTTCCATAGCCATTTTAAAGCTTTACAAATAGTGTAAAGGAACTTATATATAAATCTTTTCATAACAATTTTCTAGTTTCTTCTTTGTATTCTTCTACTCTAGGTTGATCAAAAGCATTTACATTAAATAAAGAAGCAAGATAAACAATTTCAATCATTTTAAACATCATATATTTACCAATATTATATT
The DNA here is from genome assembly GCA_964359945.1 of Candidatus Woesearchaeota archaeon. GTDB lineage: Archaea > Nanobdellota > Nanobdellia > SCGC-AAA011-G17 > CAYHUM01 > CAYHUM01. Next base: position 2,531 of record CAYHUM010000008.1, read on the forward strand.
CATCTTTTTTATCTAAAATAATTTCAACATAAGGCAATTTATTTTTCATGTAAGTTATTTTAACCCCATTCAATATTGCATTCATTATTTTACTTAAACTTTTATTATTTATTTTTTCTACTAATTTATTTTCTGTAAAATTACTAACTATAAAATCAGAATTAAATTTCTTCAAACTTAAAAAACAAGTAAATTTATCTTTTGGTCCATCAAGATTTAATTGAAACATACTATGTAAATCAGTACTTCCTATTGAAATTATAGGTGTAATCCCTTTTTTATTTTTACCTATACTTTCAGCCATTAATTGTCTATACCACTTTCCTAAACTTTCTAAATCATTACTAAAGTACCAATTATCAAGAATTTTTTTATTACTTAAATAAACTAAAGAAGCACTTACAAAAGCAGGATTATTTGAATTAAGACATTTATTACGCATTACTAAAGCTCCATTTAATAACTTTCTAACATTAATTCCTGTTAAAATTAAAGGAAATAAACTAACATTACTAAATACAGAATATCTCCCCCCAATATTATGAGGTATTTCTAATAAATCAAAATTTTTTTCTTTAGCAAAAAACCATAATTTACTTCCTTTATCTGTAGTTATTACTATATTTTTAAATTTCTTAAATAAAGCTTCAAAATTAGCTATAGTCTCTGTAGTAGTTCCAGATTTTGTAACAATATTCAATAAAACTTTTCCTTTAGCTAGTTTAATTATTGAATTTAAATTATCAGGATCAGTAGTATCTGCAAAATAAATTTTAGTTTTACTAAACTCATTATAATATTTACCTTTAATAGCTTCTAATATAGCTATAGTACCTAGATTACTGCCTCCTATTCCAACAACAATTATAGAATTAAAATTCTTATATTTATGTGCTATTTTATAAACATTATTTAATAAATCTTTATCAGAAACTAAATTTACAAAACTTTTCTCATCATTATAGCCTTTATTTAGAATTTCTTTAAAATTTAATATTTCTTTTTCTATTCTTTTCTTCAAACCAATTACTCTACCTCTTTTCATTAAACTATGATCAAACTTAAATTGCATTAAGATTAAAAAGAATTAAACTATATTTAAACTTTATTATCTTTATTTAGGTAATAAACTTTCAAGAGGTGATGGAAACAAAATTGTTGTTCCTTTATTCTCAGATGCTTTTTCAAGAGTTTGTAAGTATCTTAACCTAGATGCTTCTGGATTATTTTTGTATGTCTTAGCAGCTTCTTCTAAATTTTTAGCTATATTTATTTCTATCTTTGATAATTCTTCCTTTCCTCTTGCTTCTTCTACTGCAAGTTTAGCCTTAGCCATACTTTCATGCAACTCATCTGGTATGTTAACTTGTTTAATCATAATTTTAGGAATTTCAGTACCGAAACTTTCCAATAATCTATAGCTATCTTTTGTATAAGGCCCTAAAGCTTCTTCATTAAATTGTACCCTAATAACCTCATCAAAACTAAGTTTTCCTATTTCTTCTTTTAATTTAGAACTTGCAAAATCTATTGTTGATTTCTTAAAATCCTTAACTCCTAATGAAGCTTGTCTTGTATCAACTACTTTGTAATAAGCAATCCCATCAACACCTATTTCAACATTATCTTTAGTAATAATATTTTGTGGGGGTAAATCCTCTTCCATTATTCTTTTATCAAATATTTTATATTGATGGATAAGAGGTAAAATTATTCTTGGAAATCCTGATTTTAATATAGAAGATCTAAGAGAAATATTAAGTTTTGGTATTTTTATATCATAAGTGTTTCCAAGGAGTAATCTAATCATCTCTTCATATGGCTTAAGAATTTTTATGCTAAATCCTTTTTCCCATTCTTCATTAGTTGATTTTTGTTCTTCTACTTTAGTTTCTAGAGATTCAGTAAGTTCTTTCTCAGGATTTGTATTTTCTTCCCTATTATTTGACATTTTATAAATTTCTTAGCTTAAGAATTATTTTTTCTCAGAATTTTTATCCAAATTCTCAATAATTATATCAAGATGGGAAATATATTCCAACCCACCCATTCTTCCAACAACTTTAATCTTTGCTTCAACTGTGCCAGATTTCTTCATTTCACAAACAGAGTTGTAAAGTTCATTAAGAAGGTTGTTTTCTACTTGAGTTTCTGCCATTAGTCTATATATATTGTTATCTTGCTTCTCATATCTCATTTGATTTCACCTTTTATTGTATTTAAAATTCCCTTTATAAATCTTTCTATTTGTAACTTTTCTTTAGTGGTAAAATTACTTAATATTAAAAAGTTTATATGTTTTTGAAGGTAATAAATAAACTCTAGATTCTTTTATAGTGTTCTCATTAATATTTAAATCATTCTCATTAACATGATTAGCATTAACAAAGACTTTAATAGGGTCAAAAGTTAAACTATGTAAATAATCCTCTTTAGGAATAACAATAAAATCATTACTTATTTTCTTGTTTTTTGTTTTATATACATGCAAAAATTCATCGTTATTATAAATAATATATTCATAATTTCCAGTTTTTGTATACTCTATTAAATATTCTAAGCCTTTTACAGGTATACAATGCTGATCTATTATTTTTTTAATTGTGTCTTTTACTTCCACTCTATAAACCTCAAAGAAGTTTAATCTGAAGTTAAGAGGTTCTATTTAAATCTTACTAATTCAATCAAAGCTTTTTCTTGATTTTTAGCTTTAACAACTGCACTTGAAACTAAAACTCCTTTTGTTCCTAACATTAAAGCAGCTCTTACATCATCATTACTAGAAATGCCAGCACCACATAAAGGAATTATTTTAGTATTTTTTAATAAATTAACAAATTTACTAACATCATTAGCTCTTACTTTACTTATACTTCTTCCTGTTCCGATTAATTTTGGATCTTCAAATGCCATAATATTTGGATGAAATTTCTTAATTAGCCTAGCTTCATTTAAATTAGCTGCACACACTATTGTTTTTAATTTATTTTTCTTAGCAATATTAATAGATTGTTTTAAAACATTTAATTTTAATTTATGTTCAGCATGATTTAATAAAGTTCCATAAGCCCCATTTTCTTTAACATCATTAGCAAGTATAAAACCCGTATTAGCACCATAATCAATAGCATCTAAATGTTGACTTAAAGTCTTTATTCTAGTTTTAGCTACTGCATAAATATCTGAAGTTTGAACTGCTACTAAAATATCTATCTTAAATCTTCTAGAAACTTTACTACAAATTTTAGCTAATCTTAAAGCTTTTTTTCCAGTAGCCTCTTTATAGGTTTTAAAATTTATTACAAATAAAGGTTTCATATTATTAAAGAACAGTAACTTTTTTTAGATAACCCTTAACCTCAACTAATTTTGATTTTTGTATCCCAGTTTCATAATAAGTTATATTGTAAACTAAATTTATGTCAGATTTAAATTTATCACCTTTACCCCCCACATTACATATTGTATCATTAACCCCATCTTGTATACTCAAAATTACTGTACTGCCATCATCAACTTTTATTGGTGGATCATAAATAACATTACAGTCCTTACCTGCACCAGGAAAACCTAAAGATAATACCTCTATTGGCCACCCCTGTGCAGTTCTTATGGTTATAGTAATATTATTTATACTACTAACCAAATACTCCTCACATGAAAAACCTGGTCCTACAATACATGTATACTCCCATCCTCGGTCTATTGGTGTGCTAAAATATGTTATAATAAATGCTAAGATTATCACAATTAAGCTTATACTACCAATTAGTCCATATTTAATCCATTTTTTCATTCTATATCAAAAACCTCTTTGGATTACTATCAAGATCAAAAAATTCATCTGCAGCTTCAGCTAATTTTGCATTTGTGCTCTTACCAAAAGCCATAACTTCTACTCTACATCCCAAAGCTCTTTTTAAATGTTCAACCAAAGGTAAAAAATCTCCATCACCAGAAACTAAAACAATAGTATCAAGTCTAGGAGCTAATTCAATAGCATCCATAGCAATACCAATGTCCCAATCTCCTTTTTTAGTCCCCCCAATAAATACTTGTAAATCTTTAGCTTTAACTTCAAAACCAATTTTACTTAGTGCTTCAAAAAAATTCTTCTCTTCTTTAATATCTGCCTTAATTACATATGCAATAGCTCTTATTAATTCTCTTCCAGCAACCCCTTGTCTTAAAATTTCTTTAAAATTTACTTTTGCATTATAAACATTTTTCGCACTATAATACATATTCTGTACATCTACAAATACTCCTACTCTTTGTCCTCTATTTTTTGTCATTTTACATTCCTAGAGCTTTTTCTATTGCTCTTTTATCAAATCCTATTATTATGGTTCCATCTATATCTATTACAGGAACTCCCATTTGTCCACTTTTTTCTATCATTTCATGTGCTGCTTTCATATCTTTACCAACATCGACTTCTGTACATTTTACATTGTTTTGTTTAAAAAATTCTTTAGCCATCTTACAGTACGGACAATATTGAGTTGAATAAATTTTAACTTTATGTTCTTTCATTTTCCCTCCTTAAGTAATAGTTATGTATAATATCATTAAAAATACTGTAGCTATTAAAACAAGTAACCATTCATGTATACATAAATGTTTTGTTTGACATTTAAATGGACATAACCTCATTTTATTAATGTTAACAATTTAACTACAGGAAAAATAGTTATTCTTGCTAACTTATCACCTAATTTTTTCTTTTTAACAATTTTTACATTTAAATTTTGCTCTGCGAATTCAACTGCCATCCTGCCTTTAAATGTTATTGGCTCTATTTCAACTAATTCTATATTGCTTTTTAGTGTTTCTTCATCTGAATTTAATAAATTAAATAAATTGTCTTCTGTGCCTCTTAATATTACATCTTCTTTACCTTCATCTTTTATAACTAATGTACTAAATTTACCTTCTTTTTCTATACTTAAATAAAATACTTCATTTGTATCTGTAACTTCAATTTTAGCTGTAAACTGTCCTATAATATCGGGAATCTTAATTACAATAAACTCATCTGAATTTATCATTTCATTTACACTATCTCTTAAAGAAGCATTTACATTTATACTAAAAGTTATAATTAATAATATCAAAATTAATGATTTTCCTAGTTTCATATTAAGAATTTAATAGTAGCTATATATAAATCTTACTTTTGCTAAATAAAAAAAATTTATATACCTTGATTTAAACTATAATTCCATGAAAATACTAGATAAAGTTAAGCCAAGTAAACAAGAACAAGAAGAACTTGAATTAAAAGTTAATAGTTTTATTCAGAAATTAAAGAAAAAAACTAATTTCATTATTATTCAAGGTGGGTCATATGCAAAAAATACTTGGTTAAAAGGTGATTATGATATTGATATATTTGTAAAATTTCCTTTAGATTATAAAAATAAGGACATTTCTAAAATATTATATAGTAAAATAAAATCTTTAAAACCAGTAATAATTCATGGAAGTCGTGATTATTTTCAAATTAAAGACAAAAACATTACTTATGAAATAATTCCTGTATTAAACATAAAAAATTCTAAACAAGCTGTAAATATTATGGACGTTAGTCCTTTACATACAGAATGGGTTAAGAAAAATATTAAAGGATTAGAGGATGAAGTTAGAATAATAAAGCAATTTTGTATAGCTAATAATGTTTATGGAGCTGAAAGCTATATAAGGGGATTTTCAGGATATGTTTTAGAAGTATTAATAGCTCATTATAAATCCTTTAAAAATTTAATAAGAAATGCTGTAAAATGGAATATTAATCATGTTATTGACATAAATAAATTTTATATAAGAAAAAATATATTTGCTAATTTAAATGCATCTAAGATTTCTCCTTTAATTGTAATTGATCCTGTACAAGAAAATAGAAATGCAGCAGCTGCTCTAAGTCTAGAAAAATTTAATAGATTTAAAGAACTTTGTAAAAAATATATGCATAATCCATCTGATAAATTCTTTGAAACCAAAAAATTTGATGTGAATAAATTAAAAGAATATAACATTATAGAACTAATTCCTTTGAAAGGTAATAGAGATGTTATAGGAACTAAAATCCTAAAAATATTTGAGTATATAAAAATGAGTTTAGAAAGAGAAAAAATTAAGATTATAGATTCATTTTGGTACTGGAATGAAAAATCTTATTTGTGTTATAAAGTAAAATTAGATAAATACAAGACTCATTATGGTCCTTTACTTAATCAAAAAGAACATTTAAATAAATTTAGGAAAAAATGGAAAAAATATAAATTATTTAAGATGAAAAATAAAGTTTATATCAAGATTAAAAGAAGTTATAATATAAAACAATATCTAAACAAATTAATGAAAGATAAGTTTATAAGGGAAAAAGTAAGTAAGATAAGTATTAAAAAATGACTACCGAAAACTTTATAAATATCCTTAATTTCACAATATAGATATAATGAATTCTTAATAAAGGATGTTAAATGGACTTAGAAAATAAAATATTTAAGGGAACAACAACAATAGGAATTGTCTGTAAAGAGGGTCTTGTACTTGCTGCAGATAAAAGAGCTACTGCTGGCTATGAAGTTGCTTCTAGGGAAATGGAAAAAGTATTTCCTATAACTGAAAGTATAGTTATTACAGTAGCTGGTCTTGTCTCAGATGCTCAATTGATTTCAAAGCTAATAAAAGCAGAGATTTCACTTAAAAGATACAGAACAGATAAAGAATCTAGTGTAAAAGAAGTTGCTAATTTACTAGCTACTATAGTTTATGCTAATATAAGAAAAATGTCTATGGTGCCTGGAATAGTAGGATTTTTAATTGGGGGTAAAGATAGTTCAGGATATAAATTATTTGAAATTGGTATAGATGGTTCAGTTACAGAAGACAAGAAATTTATTTCTACTGGATCTGGAAGTTCTTATGCTCTTGGAGTTCTTGAGGCTCAATATAAAGACGGAGTAACAATAGAAGAAGGTGTTAAACTTGCTGTTCGTGCTCTTAATGCAGCACTACAAAGAAATGTGGCTACTGGAGAAGGAATAGATGTTTATTCAGTAACCGAAAAAGGTGCTAAAAAAGTACTTGCAAAGACTATTGACTATAGAATACAAGTTTAAAAAGATTATATTTCTAAAAGTAAAATGGCCAATATTATAGATGAAATAATGAAAAGTATGCCAACTGATGCTAAAATCAGCGAATCTACTTTTGAAGGTGCAAATATAATTCTTTACACAAAAAATAAAGAATTATTCCTAGATAATGATATAATTAGGAAAATAGTAGACCAAATAAAGAAAAGAATAGATTTACGTATAGATCCTTCTTTAGTCATGGATCAAGATGAAACCAAAGAATTCATAGAAAAATTAATACCTAAGGAAGCGGGAATAGCTGAAATTTTATTTGATCCTACTAGGTCTAGGCTAATAATAGAAGCAGAAAAACCTGGAATTGCTATTGGAAAAAGTGGAGAAATTCTTAAAGAGATAAAACAAAAAACATTATGGAGTCCTGTCATACATAGAACTCCTGCAATAAGATCAAAATTAATTGAAAATATAAGACGAGTATTATATGAAAACAATGATTACAGAAAAAAATTCCTTAATCAAGTAGGTAAAAGAATTTACGAAGGATGGCAAAAAGAGAAAAAAGAAGAATGGGTAAGAATTAGTTTTTTAGGAGGGGCTCGCCAAGTTGGCCGTTCATGTTTATTTTTACAAACTCCAGAATCTAAGGTATTACTTGATTGTGGTATTAATGTTGCTGCTAATGTAGATAATTTAGCATATCCTTACCTAGATGCTCCGGAATTTGATATTAAAAGATTAGATGCAGTTGTTATGAGTCATGCTCATTTAGATCATATGGGATTTATTCCTTATCTATATAAATATGGATTTAAAGGTCCTGTTTATACTACTGCTCCTTCAAGAGATGTGGCTGCTTTACTTGCCTTAGACTATATAAGTATAGCACAAAAAGAAAATAAAAAAATGTTATTCTCGAGTACCGAAGTAAAAGATATGGTTAAGCATACTATATGCCTTGATTATGAAGAAGTTACTGATATTACTCCTGATTTAAGATTAACTTTCTATAATGCAGGTCATGCTCTTGGTTCATCTATGGTTCATCTACATATAGGAAATGGTTTACATAATTTAGTTTATACAGCTGATTTAAACTATGAGTCAAGTAATTTATTAAATGGAGCCTCAACTAGATTTCCAAGATTAGAAACATTAATTATTGAATCAACATATGGAGCTAAAGAAGATATACAGCCATCTAGAAAAGAATCAGAACAATATTTATTAGATATAATAAGAACTACCATAAGAAGAGGTGGAAAAGTTTTATTGCCTGTACTTGGAGTAGGAAGATCACAAGAAATTTTAATTATAATTGAAAGAGCTATTAGAGAAGGTCTTATAGATAAAGTTCCTGTTTATATTCAAGGAATGGTATGGGATGTTACTGCTATACATACAACTTACCCAGATTTCTTCAATAGTAAAATAAAAAAAGCTATTTTCCATCGTGATCAAAATCCATTCTTAAATGAAATCTTTAAGAGAGTTGCCTCACATAAAGAAATGATGCAGATTGTGGAAGAAACAGGTCCTTGTATTATAATGGCTACCTCAGGAATGATGCAAGGAGGAGCTTCTGTAGAATACTTTAGATATTTAGCTGATAATAATAAAAACTCTTTAGTATTAACTTGTTATCAAGGAGAAGGTTCACTTGGAAGAAGATTACAAAATGGTGAACGTGAAGTTGTTTTCCCAAATGCCTCAAATCCAGAAATTGTAAAAGTAAATATAGAAGTTCATTCTATTCATGGTTTTAGCGGGCATTCTTCAAGAGAGAATTTACTTGCTTTCATTAATAATCTTGATCCTAGACCAAAAAGAGTTATAATTGTACATGGAGAAAATTCTAAATGTCTTGATTTAGCTAGCACCATACATAAAATGCAAAAAATAGAAACTAATTCTCCTAGAAATCTTGAAGTAATAAGATTAAAATGAGTCTAGAAAATAAATTTCTTGATATAAAATCAATAGTGTCTGAAGCTGAAAAAATGTCAGAGCCAATAATATTAATTGTACTAGAAGAAATAATTGATCCTAAACAAAAAAATATTAAGTATAAAGTAGAATTATCTGAGAGATATAATGGTACTAGCCCAAAACTATTTACTTATGATAGTAATTTACCCATAAAATTTCTTTTGGAAAGAGTAAAACAAGATGTAAATGCATTATTATTTGAGTATAAGTGCGAACCTATAGTAATTAGTCGTAATAAAAATAGAAATAATTCTTTATTGAGTAAAGATGATTACGTTATAAATAACAATCCAGATAGAATAATAAAAGTTTTTAATATTAATTTAACAAAATATAAAATAAGAGAAAAAGGAGATTTTTAATTTACTTAAGTAATTTTAATGACTCTTCTTCCATAAAGTGTAAATTTTCACTAGGAATAATTAAACATTGAGGATATTTTTTAAAATTATAATTCATTAAATCTTTTGCTTTATCTATTTTAATTTCTTGGTCTTTACTTCCTATGCATGAACATCCTATAACTAATCTTTCTTTGTCTAATCCATTTTTTACTAAATATTGTACAGCTTCATTTACACTCATATATTTATTATTTTCAGGATCTAAATCAAGTAAATATAAAATATGGTTATCAGGATTATTAATAAGAACTTCATAAGGACTTTTTATGTTTTCATTATTAAAAGGAATAGAACTTATTTTAAATTTGTATAAACTTAATCCTGTAATCCCAATAGCACTTATTAAAGAAGCATTATAAATAATTTGAGTTTTTATATTTAATTTCTTTGCTTGCAGTAATAAATTAACATGAGTAGTAGCAAAAAATATATCTCCTATAATTAATAAAGCTACATCTTTTTTCCTTGCTTCATTTAAAATAATTTCAGATTTATTCTCTATTAAATCTCTATTAGCTAAAATAATTTTCTTACCGTAAAATAATTCTAAATCTTTTACATTACAATTTAATTTAGAAGTATAATTTTCTAAATAAACTTTATTGCACTTTCTTATAATTTCTAAACCTTTTACAGAAATATCTTTCTCGTCACTTAATCCAATTCCAATTAGATATAGCATAAAAATTAATTAAAAATAAGAGTTAAAAATGTTTCTATTTAGCTTAAGGACAATAACAATTAGGTTCTCCACCACTCCATTGGTCACAACTACCAGTTTCGGGATCAGTATGAACACAAACACCACCACACGTAGGTTTAGGTCCTCTCTTGAATATGAAATTAGTAAGATAAGTTACATCAGCTAAATTAAGTATTTTATCACCATTTGCATCTCCAGAAAGTAAAGGACTTGGTTTAGGTCCGGTCTTGAATATATAATTAATTAAAGAGACTATATCAGTTAACGAATGTCTTTTATCTCCATTAACATCACCACATAAATAAGTTTGATTTCCAATAGTAATATATTCAGTTCTTACATTATTCATTGGATTTCTATCGGAGTAATTAACAGGATATGCTCCAAATCTAAAACTGTAATTTCCTACAAGATTGAATGTGGTGTTGCCTAAATCATGCTGCTTTGTTTCCCCAGGTCCTATATATAAACAACAATGTTCTGTGTCAAAAAACCTATCAGGATAGTTTATATTATAATAAAATGTGTAATTAAATCCAATGTTATCATTATTTTTAACAATAGCCTTAACACTTCTACGATCTCCTAACTTTGGTTTATCATCTGGTAAGAAAACTATGTCGCTCACTTCTAAATCAACAAAAGTTTGATTTGATTTAAAATCAAATGTAGCTATTACGTTCTTACTTTTATCCATAATAATCATACAAATATTAGGTATTCCACCAAAACCTATACTGCATCCTCTCCAATCAATATAAGTTGTATTAAAATCATAATGGGCTGTTAAATTAAATGAGGTACCATTAGGGTATATTTCAGTACAATCAGAATTCAAACCACAATCTATCCCTGGTCCTGTTACATTGCCTGGTGCGTTACCTAGTATAGAAACAGTTAATTTAAAAGTGTTGTTAGTTAAATTAGAAACACTACTACCACTTGTACTAGGGGTATAACTCTTTATAGCTTCTCCTTGATATGTAGTACATCCAATAATAAATATAGCAAGAATTAATAAAATACTTAATATAAAATCTCTCTTTTTCATAATTACCAACTTTTATTTTATTTATAGTTATTTATATATATTTCTATTATTTATACTATAACTTGTGACTTGTGCTCTAACATTTAATAGTATCTTTAAAGAGGAATTGTTATATTATCGTCTTGATTGGGAGCTATTGGCACCTTGTTCATTTCAGGGTAAATGAATGGTCCTTTAACCGAACTTGTACCTATTAAAGTAAAGCATGGAAATTGATAGTATAGTTTTTGTATTTCTGGTAAGTTTCCTATTCTTCCACTAATTAGTTTTGAAGGTGGGCTTGATGACTTATACTTTCCAACAAATCTATGTGGACCATAACATGTATAGTAAAAATCCTGTTCAGAGTTTTTAACGGGTTCAATCTCATGTTCGCACAAATCTTCAACTTTGTCTATTTTTTTTATCGAGAGATCTTCTAAATTAATTTCTACTCCATGACCTCCAGGGTAATCAGCAGCAACAGGATTTTCAGAAGCTAATGGGTGAATCCAAAAAATAGTATTGTTATTTTTAGTTTCTAATCTTGCTATTTGTATTACATTTCCTGAACACCTACGAATTGTGTTTACATATGGATCATTAAGGATAAAATTATCGGAGTACGTATTTCTTAAAATGATAGTACCATTAGTATCGACTAAAAATAAATCTCTTTTATCTTTTGTGATATGAAAAGGTACACCTCCATCAGGAAAAGCTTTATAGCCAACAGCTTTTCTATATTGAGAAGAATCTCTTACCACAAGGAATTTATTATCTTCTATATCAATAGTGTTTATTACTTCAAAAACAGTAGTAATCTCTGATGAATATCCAGATAACGAAGCAATTCTTTTTGAATCAGGATTTTTTTCTAAGAAACTCCCATTAGCCATAAATGTTATTTTTATTAAAATTAATGAAACGATAATTATGCCCACAGAAAGTAAGATCCATAAAAATATTTTTTCCATTTTTTGTATAATTTTCTTTATGGACATTAATTTATATCTCTCCTTCAAGTTAACAGTAAATTATTTATACTTATCCAAGGCTTTTTCTACTACTTCTTTTTTCCATCCAACTTTTAATAAATCTTCTCTAATTTGTTCTTTCTTCATCCCTTTAGCCATAGCTTTCTTAATATAATCTTCTAATTCCGGCTCTATGAAATCTGAACTTAAACTACTTACTTTTTTAGTGTCTTTTTGTTTAAAAATAGGTTTATGTTCTTCTGGTTTTTTATGCTCTGGTCTTTTATCTAAATGCATAAATTTCTTTTCTTTTCTAGTTAAAGTATATATTACTACGCCAGCTACAATTACAATTACAACCAAAGGAATAAATATCCAAAATAATGGCCAATTAGGATTAATTAATCTTAAAATATCTTTAGGTCCTGTAATTTCACAATTCTCTACTGTATCAGGTTTATCTAGAGCAGTACCACATGAATTTCTATCAAGACATACCCTTGTTCTTGTCCCATCTACACAATCACTCCAATCACTACAATCCCAGCTTTCTGTACAATCAACAGGAACACAATCTCTTTCCTCTTCTGGCCTACTTCTTTCTATGCCACAATTCTTTCTATCTATACAACTTCTACCTTGCTTTCCATTAATATTACAAGCAGCCCATTCAGTACATTTCCAGTCTGGTATGCAAGTAACATCTCCTTCTCCCTCTCCCTCAACAGGTATTTCACCTTCACCCTTAACATTAACTAAATAACTTCCTTGCGTTAATACTTTACCTTGATAAGTTACTTCAAAATTCAAATAATAATCTCCTTTAGTAGAAGGTGCTTTAAAATTAAAGTTTTCTAAATTTATAGTATAACCATTATCCCATACATTACTACAAATAAATCTAGTAGGTGTACAACAATAAGATCCTGAACCACAACCTGAATTTAATTCTTTGTTTTCAACTTCACAAGTAGTGCTACAAGGATTTTTTCTACAATTCCCTCCTGCATTTAAACAATTTGCTGGCAATAATCCATCTTTATAGATATTATTAACAATTAATACAGAATCTACCATATTTACTTTACCATCATTATTAATATCAGCTAAGCTTAAAGGACTAGGGGCTGGACCATTATTAAACAAATAATTAATTAAATAATCAATATCTGCTTGAGTAATACTTCCATCATTATTTACATCACCAGTACCAATTTTTACAGGAGCTGGTCCACTTTTAAATAAATAATTAGATAAATAAACACTATCAGATAAAGTAATACTTCCATCTAAATTTACATCAGCCACATCTAAAGGATTTGGGCTAGGTCCATTCTTGAATAAATAATTATTAATGTAATCAATATCTGCTTGAGTAATAAGGTTATCATTATTCACATCTCCCCTTAATCTTGATCCAGAATAAGTAGCAGGAGCATTACCACTCCTATATAAATAATTACTTAAATAAACTAAATCAGACATACTTACACTACCATCATTATTCAAATCAGCTATTCCTAATGGATTAGGGGCTTGGCCATTATAAAACAAATAATTACCTAATAAAATAATATCAGCATTACTTACACTACCATCATTATTTAGATCGCCCCTTAATATTTTTATGCAGAAATTTACTGGAAATGGTGTTCCTTTTGTCAAATAATTAACCAAATAAATAACATCTGATAATAATATTCTACCATCATTATTTAGATCACCAGATTCAAAAGGCATTGGTATAGGACCACTCTTAAACAAGAAATTATTTAGATAGTCAACATCTGCCTGAGTAATTTTTCTATCTCCATTAACATCACCCTTAATAGCATAAAATCCATAATTTCGAGGAGGAGGGCCATTTTTGTATAAATAATTACTTAAATAATTAACATCATTTTGATTTACAAATTTATCTCCGTTAACATCTCCAGAATTTAATGGATTAGGGGCTGGACCATTATTATTTACATAGTTAGTTAAAAACACTACATCTTTTTCATTTACAACTTTATCATTGTTTACATCTCCCCTTGTAATTTTTAAACATAGAGGCATAAGATTTTGTGTTTGTCCATTTACATATGAATCAAGAATTTCTGCATCAGCTTGCCCTATAGAACCATCAACATTCAAATCACCTGATTCAATAGGGTCAGGCGCACTCCCTCCCTTATATAAATAATTATTAATATAAGTTAAATCATCAAAATTAATTACTCCATCTCCATTAGCGTCTCCTCTTAAACTATAAGTTTCTTTATCGTATTTAGTACAGTAAGTTAAACCATATCCTGCAATATTACTATATATTGGTTGATCTTTATTAATAAAAATTCCATAATCACACTTACCATATCTTGACTGATCAGCATTTCCTATAAAACTTAATAAATCAGTTTCAAGTAAAGTTTTATCTTGTAATGTTAACTTTACTTTAGAATTAGTAGGTAATAAATCACGAGGCTCTAAATTTAAATTAATTTTACCTTTTAATATTTCACTTGCTGCATAAGTGCTTTTAACTGTAGTTTTATTACTCCCAATTCTTCCTGTAAACTCAAAATTCCACTGTACTAAAATAAATCCAAATAAGAACAATATTACTATAAAAATAAATATCTCTTTTTTTTCAACAGTCATAGGTATTTAATGTAATGGTTTATTTAAATAATTTTCGTTTCAAAACTCCTATAAAGTTACCTAACAAAAACCCTAAAATTACATTGTTTTTAATTAAAACTGGATTAAATAATAATAAAAAGGTAATAAAGAATAATACTAAACTTATTAAGATAGTTTTATTTATTAGTTTTTTATTTTCATAAACTAAAGTTCCATAAGTCAAACCATAAATAAATATTAAGGAAGAAGCCAAAACTAAATAATCTTTTGAAGTTAAATAACTAAATAAAGCATACAATCCAAAGTAAAAATAAAGTTTCTCATATTTAACAAATATCTCAAATAAAAATCCAATTACAAGCAATAATAAAAATATTAAACTAAATTTAACTAAGAATAATAAAGAAATTATTATTGTTATTAAGATTAGTAATTGTAAATAATTAAAATATTTTCTCCCTGGTTTAATTTCTTCCTTAGTTACCTTGCCTAAAAATATGCCTATTATTAATCCAAGAAAACTTAATATTAAAACAAATAATTCTAAATTCATAAATAAATTATTTAAATTATACTTTAAAAACATTACCTAGATTTTATTATCATTATATAATGAAAACATTTATATATTAGTATGGTATATTATCTCTTAAAGGTGAGGTAATGGCTGATATAAAATATGTAGAAGAAAAAGGGAAAAAATTCAAAATAGATTCTGACGGTGAAAAATATAGAATAAGTTGGAGCGAAGAACTACAACTTAAAACATTAGAGGCTACTAGGGAAAATACTAAATGGCAGCGCTTTAATGTTTATACTGGAGTTATATTAGTATTTTTACTATTAATCCTTGTTGTAACATTAATATTTGTATTCTATAGTTTAGACAAAATTAACTTCTTTACTGGTTTATTGTATAAATAAATTTTTATATAAGGATTAATTAATATTATTAATGAATATAGCAATTATAGTTTCTACAGAGAATTATGCAGGAATAAATACAAAAGAAAATTTAATTAAATTATTTCCTTTCAAGAAAACTTCTGAAGTCTTTGATGATTATGAAATTTATTCTCTAAATAAAATTAAGATATATACAACAAATAATAAATTAATTTTTTATGAAAGCATAGATAAAAAAATTCATGCAGATTTATTTATATTTGCGACTACACATAAATCAGAAAAAAATATAAATTCTTTAAGTTTACATTCAATAGGTAATTTTAATCAAGCAGGATTAGGAGGGAAATCTAAAACATTAGTTCCTTTATTTGCCTCATTTATGAAATTAGCTTTTATTGAATTAAATAATCAAGGAAAAAACTCTTCATATGAAATAACCTTAGAAGCTACACATCATGGACCATTCTTAGAAAAACCTTCAATGTTCATAGAAATTGGTTCAAGTGAGAAACAATGGAAGGATAAAGAAGCAGGTTCAATAATAGCAAAAACAATAATAAATACTTTAACAAAAAATATTCCTGGGTATGAAGTTGCTTTAGCTTTAGGAGGAACTCACTACTGTGCTAATTTTAATAAAATAATGCTTAACTCAAATATAGCTTTAAGTTTTATATGTCCAAAATTCAATTTACAATATTTAGATGAAGATTTACTTAAACAAATGATTGAAAAAACCCAAGAAAAAATTGATTTTATTTTACTAGACTGGAAAGGACTTGGTCAAGAAAAACAAAAAATATTAAATTT
The DNA here is from genome assembly GCA_964359945.1 of Candidatus Woesearchaeota archaeon. Lineage (GTDB taxonomy): Archaea > Nanobdellota > Nanobdellia > SCGC-AAA011-G17 > CAYHUM01 > CAYHUM01. The sequence continues at coordinate 19,084 of CAYHUM010000008.1, forward strand.
GATAAATAAACTAAATTTAAAGTATAAAAGAATAGATCAATTAAACTAATACAGCATTAACCATCCCTTCTTGTCCTGGTCTGCTTGTTACTCTTGCTTTTCCTAAATTAGTTTCAATTATAGTTCCTTTTGTTATAATATTTCTTCTCACATAATTTCTATTTGCAGGATTATCTACTACAGTCATAATATTAGCTTTTTTGTATTTTTTTTCTTTGGGATCATAAACATTAGCTATATTTATGCTTAATAATGATACTTTATAATTTCTTCCTCTAATTCTTTTTACCATTTCTCTTTTATTTTCTATTTTAGTTAAAGTTGGGTCGCTCCCCAATTCATGTAACTTTTTCTTTCTATATTCTCTATATCTCCCCCCACTAGATTTTCTTCTTGATCTAAATTGTGATTTTGTCATAGTTGTTCTAGAAAAGATAAATATTTAAATACCTTTCTATTCCAAACTTTATAGGTGCAATTTATGGAATTACAAAGACCATTAGATGCTTTAAATGAAGCACGAAATAAGCGTATAATTGTTGAGCTTAAGAATAATAAACAATTCGTGGGAAAACTAAAATCATTTGACATTCATATTAATGTTGTTCTTGAGGATGTAGAAGAACGTGTAAATGGTGAAGTACAAAGAAAATTTAAGCAAGTTTTTATTCGTGGAGATACAATAACAGTTATATCAGCAGAATAAGGAATTTAAAATGACAAAAGGAACTCCTTCTATGGGTAAGAAATCTGGTAAAAGAAGATTTGTTACTAGATGTAGAAGGTGTGGGAAAAGAGCATTTCATACAAGACATAAAGTGTGTGCTTCTTGTGGTTTTGGTAAATCTAAAAGATTAAGAAGTTATAATTGGCAAACTCGTTAATACATAACTTTTTTAAACAAGATTTCTATTTGATTTTGTAAGCGGGGATGCCGGAGTGGTCAAACGGGCTAGAATTATAATAAAATAATAGCCAAGCTTAGGACCTAGTGGCTTAGTGCCTACGCAGGTTCGAATCCTGTTCCCCGCATTTATGTTATGAAAACACAATTAAAATACAGTTGGATTTACAATAATCAATTTGACAAAGAATTTTCTTACAAAGATTTAGCTATTTTAATGACTAAAACAAGACAATTTATTACTTTATTTGATAAAAATATAAATAAAATTCTAGAATTAATACCAAAATTTACTGGTTATAAATGGCCTGAAAATGATTTAATTAAATTCTATATTGTAAATGAAAAAGGTCATTCTTTCTCTGATCCTCTAACTTTAAAGTATTATGAAAACAACAAATTAATGTTTGTGATTTTAATACATGAACTAGCACATTACAATATTAATTATTTCATAAAGGATTCTTCTGAAAGGGAACAAGTTATGGATTTAATTGCGTATTATGTTTGTAAAGAATTAAAGATTGATATAAAAAAAGAACTTGAATTTTTAGAATCTATAAGAAAAAAACAAAATAAAAACTTCAAGAAAATTAATTTTGATTTAGAAAAAAATAATTTAAGATATTATTTAGAAAGAAAATAATCTTTATAGAAAGTTTTATATTACTTTTTATGTTATGAGATTAGTATGGAACTTAACTTTATTAAGTATCTTAGTATGGGATATCATGCTGAAAAAAATTCTAAAGAAGGTTTAGATTGCCTAATAGATTTTAATGAAAAATTAAGTTTAGTAAAAAATAAGAAAGAATTAGAAAATTTAGTAACAGAATATGAAAGAAGAATAAAAAAACTTGAAAATAAATATTATCTTGCTTGGCTTACTGCAGGAACGTTCTTACCAGCTTTTGCAATAGATAATTTTTATGGAGCTAGTGCCTATATATTAGGTGTCTTCGGTCTTCAGCTTAGTGATTGGACAAGAAGAGTTATAAAATTCAAAACAGAAAATGGGTTAGTGGAAGAAAAATGGACTAGTTATTATCCATACAGAGAAAAATTTAAAAATAAGGTTAAGCTAATTTCTGAAAGCAACATGTATTTAGAGAGAAAATAAATATAAATCATAAGATAAAATTTCTTTGCTACAAGTACAATACTTACCTAGCTGATACATAGCTAATTTAGAAGCCTTAAATTCAATAGGAAAATTAACCTTATTAGCAATGTCTTCAAGTTTACCAAATCCCAATGTAATATGTGGTTTATAATCATCAAGACTTGATTTACTAATAAAATCTTGAACCCATTTAATAAAAACATCTTCTATTTCATTTGGATCAGCAAACATAGATTTATCAACATTATAATATAAATATGGTTCTACTAAATCAATTATTTTTCTATGAAGTGAATCAATATTATTATCCTTTTTAACATTTAACCAAATTGCTTTAGACATAGGACCAAAATAAAATCCATCAATAATTAAGCTCATTTTACCATATTCTTGTGCCTCACTTTCTAGTATAGAACCAATAATATTTATTTGTTCTTGATCTAATACACCTTGTAATAATGTTATATGAGGTACGGCATTATTTCCCAGAATAAGTTTTGATCCTTTATCTACTAAATCTTTATTCAAAGAAATAGATAAATCTTTAACTTTATCTTCAGGTATTAAAGCAATATTAATAGCCATTTGTTCCATAGTAACATATAGGATAGTTAAAATTATAAATCTTTTTCTTCTCTTTATTTACATGGTATTAGATGTAGAACAACATGTTGATCTAGTTATGAATAATAGACTAAAGAATATAAATTTATCACAACATTTATGGCTATTAGGTTTTCATAAAATAGTTGATGGTACTTATTTAAACAAAAATAATTTAGAAGATTATTTAAGTAAAATATCACAACAATACAAACCTTTCACAAAATTAAGTGGTCGTAATTTCATGTTAAATAATCTATCATTTATAAAATTAGGTAGTTTATATTCTGTTCATTTACCTATTAACAATGACTATCATTTTCTATTTGCACTAATTGATATAATAAATAAAGGATATAAATTCTTTTATGAAGATTGTAAAAACTGTAGGTCTTCTATAGAACCATATAGTTTTCCTCATATGGAATTAAGACGTAGCCAAGATTTTTCACAAGATAAAGAAATTATGAAGTCAATAGATGAAGGTAAATTTTTCTATGACCCAAGATTAAGTGTAATACATCATAATAAAAATTTAATCTTAAAAAGTTATAAAACGATAGAATATCTTGTTAAAAATACAAAAATGAATTGAAAAGCCTCAGGGGGGTCTCGAACCCCCGACCTCAGCCTTACCAAGGCTTTAAGCAAGTTTAAGACTTTGTGCTCTAACCAGCTGAGCTACTGAGGCAAAAGTGTGGGGAGCAGGATTTGAACCTGCGAATCCACTAAGGAACAGGATTTCATCCGCATACTGGTCTTAAGTTTCGCAGACATTTGTCCCCTGCGCATTTGACCAGGCTTTGCTCTAAGGATCATTAAAATTAATGATTATCCCCACATAAGCCCGGTATTTTAGAAATTGGCTTTACCATGTTTAAAAATCTTTTCTTTTGAGACTCTAAAACATAAAGAACGTGTAAAGGTTTCCTATCAGGTTTAATTTCAGGCCCAACAAGATTACATCTAATACCAATCTTATTTAATAATCTAAAAACTTGTTTTAGACCTATTTTATTAGTAGAAAACATTCTAAGTCTATTACTAACTGTACCATCACCATCAAAATATCCACGAATAAATCTCAATATTATTTTTTTATTACCTAGAGTAACCTCTTTTGGAACTCTCCATTCCATATTTTTATATTCGCTGTATTTTAGTAAATCATATATTACATGATTTTTACAAATTCTAATTTTATTTCCAGAAATGTTCACTTCATAATTATAAACTTTTTTTAATAGTAGTTTAAGATGTAATAAAAGTTTTTGATCATTATTAAAAAACTCTATTCTCTCAGATTTATCGTTTCTTTTTAGATAGTATTTTTTTCTATTTTTATAGTATTGTAAATAATTACTAAATTGTATGATATGGGATCCCTCGGCACAGAGTAAACCAATTATCTCTGCTTTTTCTGGTGTTATCATTATATGAAGAATTAATAATAATTTGTTTATAAACCTCACGCTCACCTAGTGGCAAAGCTGTCAATTGTCACAGCACATTTAAACATTAATCAAAAGCCTCGGAAGGGATTTGAACCCTCAACCATCGGTTCTTTCTTTACATACGAAACCGAAGCTCCACCAGATTGAGCTACCGAGGCCTATAAATGTTTAAATAATTCTTCTCTTGTTTTATATTTACGCTGACAATCATTACAAACAACTTTTAATTTACCTTTAGCTTTTATATAAGAACCTTTAATTTTATCTAAAAAAGTCTTTTCAATCTTTTCCTTACAAATATCACAATTCATAATAAAATAAAGAATAAGAATACTATTTAAAGTTTATTAATATAAATCTAAATATTAAGGACCATATTAAAGTTATTATTGTTTATAAAAACATAACTCCTTTCTTTGTAAATACAACTGGTGGTGTAGTAATCTTATTGTATATTGCATTTTTTAAGTCAATTGTTCCATAAATTTTCTGCAACCCCGAAATCATTGCCTTTACTTGTCTCTTAATCCACTTTCTATTGTTTTCATTTGCTATTTTGTATATTTGCAAGTACTTTACTAACTTCAAAAATACTTGGTCTTGTTCGTCTACCATTTTAAGCCTCCTAATTTTTTGTAACGACACAAATAATATGTGTTGTATTTTACTTAAGATTTTTTGACATCAACTTATACATAGTGTTGTATCTTAATTTTGAATAAAAAATTATATTTTCCGAGATATATTCTAATGATATAATTTTGAATAAATATATGTTAGAAACTATACAATGTAAAGTGTTGTATACATAAGAAATATTTTTAAATACATAAAATAATTACTATTTATATGCTCGACACTAAAATAATAAAGAAAATTTCAGATTATGTATATATTAAACCAAGAACAATACAAGAAATTTCCACTTTAATAAACAAAAACTGGCGTACAGCAGATCGCTATGTAAATGAAATAATAAATCAAACTGGAAATTTATCCATAAGAACATTTAGAGAAGGAACAAAAGGGGCATTAAAAATAGTTTATTGGAGTAATATAGAAAAAATACATAGCTATGAATTCCAAGAAAAATTATTTAATAAAATAGAAAGAACACACAGAAAAATAGATTTTAGTCCATTTGATATTTTTCAGTATGTAGACAAAGATAAAAGACATGCATTCCTTGAAGAACAAATAGAAGAAGGAAAAACTGCTATAAATGAAGATTTAATTGGGTTGTTAAGAAGTGCAAAGAAACAAGTTTTATTTTTCTCTGGAAATTTGTCATGGGCTAATTTAATTCAAGATAAAGAAAAGGTTATAGATGTTTTAGAAGAATTAGCAAGAAAAAATATATTAATTAAAATGCTTTCTTCTGTAGACATATCTGGAATAGAAAATACACAAAAAGTCATGGCTATAAATGAAATTCTAGGTAAAGATAGTATAGAAATAAAACATGCAGAACAACCATTAAGAGCTATTATTATAGATGACAAAATGGCTCGTTTTAAGGAAGTAAAGAATCCTAGAGATTATAAAAAGGGGGAATTAAAGAAAAAAACATTTATTTTTTATGATATTTATGATAAAGAATGGATAGAATGGCTTCAAAAAGTATTCTGGAATATGTTTAGAACTGCTATTCCAGCTAATAAAAGAGTAGAAGACATAAAAACAATACAAAAATTAAAATAAAAAAATTTATTCTGTTTGTCCGCCTCTAGCGTTATATTTCATTATATCAACAAGTGGTGCATTAGCAGCTTTTGTCATGAAGTTGTTAAATGCGGCTATTGATAGAATTGTTGCAAGTCCAATTAGTGGATATTGCCCATAATTTAAAGTTGTGTAAACAACATCTCCTAATGTAGCATTAGTTTCATTAGCAGAATTAATAGCAGCAGTAGCAGTCTCACTTGTTATCAATTTCTCAAGTTGGTTACCAATTAATCCTTTTGCTTTTATAGCTTGATCAATTAATAAACCAAAGAACGTATAACCAACAAGTTTAGCTCCAAAATCTACTACTTTATTGTTTATTGCTTTATTGTATACTTTTTCAGTTACTGACATTTTAGTTCCTCCTTAAATTATTAATTATAATAAGTATCTTAGTTATTAAATAACTATTTATAAATGTTTCGTTTTTGTCTTTACTGATAAGTGATATTAAAAACTTATTATAGTAGTTTATTACCTAAATCTCGATTAAAATGTCAGATGACTATGCAGTTCCTCATGAAAAGAAGAAAAAATTCAAGAAAAGATACAAGAAAGGTGGACATAGAAGAG
>CAYHUM010000009.1:0-21181 GCA_964359945.1 Candidatus Woesearchaeota archaeon
GGTTTAGTTCCTCCCTTAAATAAATAATTTACTAAATATATTATATCTGCTAAATTAACTTTATCGTCATTACTTGCATCTCCACACATATAAGGATTAGGTCCAATTAAAGAAAACTTCTGAGGTGCTTGAGGAACTAAAGAACCTTTTACTTGTAATTTCCAATAACCTTGTTCAGGATTATTTACTAAAATTTGTTCTATATTGTTTACATTATCTATTCCATTTGTAGCTGCATTACTAGGATTATTAGGATCTAAAATAAATGGATAATATTCCGTATTACTAGGACTTATTAATTTAATGTCTATATCATTTACTAGGTTTTTACTTGATATAGGAACTCCTGGATAATCATCCCATGTAAGACTAACTTTTAATGGATTTGAGTTTTTGACTAAAATTGAATATTCTTTATTTTCACTATTTGTAATTTGTTTTTCCATTATAGTTCTTTCTGTAGAAGTATGATTTTTAATTAAATCAATTGCTTTTCTTACATCAATTAAACCATAACCATTTGTATAATCAGGACCATCATTACTTACTGAACCATTTCTTGATCTATCTAAATCTTTGGATGTATGCACTAAAATTGCTTTTAATGTTGAGGCATAATTTGTGTTTACTCCTTGATTATTTAATTGTTCTAATAATAATGCTTCACTGCCTGCAACTACTGGAGCTGCCATTGAAGTTCCTCCCATGAATCTATAATTGTAATCACTAGTGTTTGTCCAATTTACCCATGTTGACCAAATTCTATTACCTGTATTATCTCTCTCACCAGGTGCAACTAATTCAGGCTTAATTCTTCCATCATCTGTAGGTCCATATGAACTATATACAGTAATTGAATTATCTAAAGAATTTGTTGCTCCTACAGTTATTATATTCTTTGCAGGTGTAAACTGAGTTGTAGTATTATAATCATCAGGACCGCAAGTATTATATAAATTTCTTATAGCTCTTTGGTTTCCTGCAGATTTTACTATAGAAATATAATCATCATGGCTTACATTATCTAAAATTGAAGCTGCTGTTCCATATTCTCCATAGAAATGACAAGTTCCTTCAGGAAATTCTTCTGTAGTTCCATTACCTAAAACTATACCATAAGAATTACTAGATAACTTAGCATTTCTTGAAATTGCATCTATAAAATCATTTTCCATGTCAGTATAATTAAACCAATAACTTTCTTCAGGAGGAGTACTGGGGGGATATTGACCATCTATATAGGAAATAATACTAGATTCAGGAGCTATCCCTCTCCATTGATAATCTTTTGTTGCACCTTTCTCTACGCTCTTAGAACCATTTCCTATTAAAATACCAGCTACATGAGTAGTATGATCTATTATACTATTTGATTCTATTACTTGTAATCCTGAGTTATAATCGGGGTGTGGTCCAGGTAATCCTAAAAATTCTCTTAACATTATTTTTATACCTTGTCCAGTTAAACTATATTCATTATTTGTAGTGTAAGGGTTTCCATGTAATCCTATTGTATTTGAACTATCAAAATCAACATTTACTGCAACTCTGGAATAATCATTTTGATCTTGAGGCGCAGGCAACGATTCTTCTATCCACATTACTTTATCATTAGAAGCTAAATCTACAATTTTACTTTCATCAATAGTAATTTGTAAACCATTTACTGTTTTTATTTCTCCTATAATTTCTGCATTAAAACTATAAGCTATGTTTTTAGCCTCACTTAATGAAACATCTTTAAAGAATAGAACCACAATTACAGCTTTATTATCTTTAGTTTTAGCCCAGCTTCCCACACCTTTGTCTAAGACTTTTTTATGTACCTTATCACTTACACTTAAAACTTCAACAGCCCTTATAGAATTACTAGATAATTCACTTAATTTATTCATATCAACAGAAGCTAAATAAGCATAATTAGGAATATAATCTAAAACCTTTATACCTTTACTTTCTAAGTTTGTTTTTTCTTGATTACCTAAAATATTATTAAACTGGATTAGTAAATGAATTCTAGACAAACCAGAATTTTCATTGATATAATTTTGATAACCAGCACTTAAGCCAGAATTAGGAGTAAATTCTCTTGATTGTAACAATATTTTATACTTACTATTAGAATTATCGAATATTACGGGATTTACATTATAACTAAATAGTATTAAAATTATGGGTAATAATATTGATATTTTTTTATTCATTTTAACCTCAATTATTCTAATAATTCATTATTTATAAACTTTTCTATTTTGTTGTCATTACACAATAATTACAAATATTACTGAAGTATGTTTTGTAATCTCTATATTAAATAATAAAAATAAATTTATAAATACCTTCTATTAAACTTTATGATGAGTAGTGATGATAATATGAATAAAAGAGAGGTAAATATAACAGCTTTAATCACATTTTTATTTATTATTACTTTAGTTATTGGTTTATCATACAATAATAATATAACAGGTAGAGATTTTTTACCTCCTAGTGAAGGGGAAGGTCAACCTCCATCAACTGTAGCATGTTCTTCCAATTCTCAATGTAATGATAACAATGCATGTACAAATAATATATGTAATAATGCTGGTACTACTAGTTCATATTGTTCATATCCACCTATAGCTAATTGTTGTGGTAATGGTAACTGTGAACCCGTAGCTGGAGAGGGTTGCAGTACTTGTTCTAGTGATTGTAAATGTGCAACTGGATACACATGCCAAAGTAATGTGTGTACACAACAAGAATCAACATGTACAGGAGGAATTCCTTATGGAGGATGTAAAATATCTACGAAGGAATACTGTGATAATGGAGTCTTAAAGTTTAATTGTAATAAATGTGGATATACTTGTGCCACTGGTTATAGTTGTCAAACAGATGGAACATGTAAGTCTAATTGTGGTAATAATATGATAAATTCAGGTGAACAATGTGATGGAACTAATCTAAACAGTAAAACCTGTCAAAATTTAGGTCAAGGCTTTACAGACGGAACTTTAACTTGTAAAACAGACTGTACATTTGATACAAGTCAATGTACTACAATTCCTCCATCTACTTGTGGTAATGGTGTAGTAGATAGTGGAGAAGAATGTGATGGAGTTAATTTAAACAGTAAAACTTGTACTTCTTTAGGTTATTCAGGTGGAACTTTAAGTTGTAAAACAGATTGTACTTTTTATGAAAGTCAATGTATCTCACCATCAGAACCAACAGATACGATTACCTTCTGTTCTACAGCTACAGATTATAGTAAGTGTGAAACAGGAACAAAAAAATACTGCACTAGAGATGAAAGCAATAATTTAGTTTTAGTATATGATTGTAGACAATGTGGATATAGTTGCCCAAGCGGAACTAGTTGTAGTAGCGAAGCTGATTCTGATGGAGGATGTTATACTTGTACAGATACAGACAATTCTGGAACAAGTCCTTCAGACTCATCTCATTTAGTAAAAGGTTCCATTAGCGGTAATAAAAAAGATGATACAGGTACTGAACCATATGGAGCTGATTCAAAAGATTATTGTCAAGATAGTAGTACTTTAATAGAATATTTATGTATAAATAATGTTCCTTATATTGATGAAGTTACTTGTTCTAGTGGGTGTGGTAATGGAGTATGTTTAACTGCCTCAGTAAGTGAAGGTGAAGGACAAGACCAAGGACCACCAGTAGATACAGGACCACCATCAGCATTTACACCTTCAATAAAACAATGTAATGATAATTTAGATAATGATAATGATGGATTTATTGACCTTGATGATCCTGGTTGTATTAATGTAGATGATAATGACGAAGTTGATGAAGAAATAATAGAAGCAGTAACCCAATGTTCAGATGGAATAGATAATGATAATGATGGTTTAATTGATTTAGAAGATTCAGATTGCTTAGGACCAGAAGACGATGATGAAACTAGTGAAATTTTAGTAAGAGAATGTGAAGATTCAGATCAAGGTAAAAATTATTTCATAGAAGGAACTATTCTTAAAAATGAAGTAAGCTTTAAAGATTATTGTTCAGATTCAACAACATTAAAAGAAGGTTATTGTAATGAGTATGATGAAATTGCTGTAGAAACTATAACATGTCCTGACAATCAACAATGTAGAAAAGGAATATGTAAAGAACAAACTATAGCCTTAATACCAGACTTTACAAAAATAATTAGACTTTTACTTTCATTATTATTTTAAAATTTAAACAATACTTTTTCAAAATTAACTACTTTATAATTTTTTATTTTTATTCCTTCTTTTTCTAATATTTCCTTTTTAGCTTTTAACCCTTGTGCATAACCATGTAAATGACCATTACTTGCTATAATTCTATGACATGGAACTTCTTTGTAAGGATTTTTATTTAATGCATTTCCTACGGCTCTATAAGCTTTAGAATTTAATTTATTTGCAACTATTTTATACGTAGAAATCTTACCTTTAGGTATTTTCTTTACTAGATTATAGACTTTATCATTAAACATTTTATTAAAATAAAAAGAAGAAATTACATCTTCTTCTTCATTTTTTTACCCTTCATTCCAGGGTTATGAGCTGCGCATGTACTACACATAATACCACCCCCAATAAGGTTAATTATTTACAGTATAATATACTTTATTATATATAAATCTTTTGTTAATATACTAATTTAAAGAAGGGAATACCTTTTCTATATTATTATATTTATTACCTTTATAAACCACAACTTTTAAGTCATTACTATTACCATTACGGGAGCAAAAAACCTTAAACAATTCATCTATATCTTTATCTTTGGTTATTATATCAACAGGAGTTTTTCTAATTTTATCTATATAAACAGAATCAGCAGCTAGTTTTTCATCAGTAAACAAATTAATATGTCCATTATGGTTATTATGGGGATTACCTTTATTACCAATTATCTTTTTTGCGTCTTTAAACTCTTCTAAAATTATATCATAAACAACCTTATCAAAATTATTACTACTTATTACATGATCAATACTTTTTACATAATCAATAAAATTTTTAGTTTCACTACATACAATATGTAAACATTTCATTAATTTATTATATCTCATATCACCTTTTTCATAGAAATTTTTAAATATTTCTTCAAATCCATCAATTCTATTTTGTAGTTCTTGACTTACTTCTTCAGTAAAATATAATTTCTCATAGTATTTTTTTAAGACATTTATATAATTTAATTTATAATGATATATTTCATAAAACTTTTCTCGATCTTCTCGAAAAATATTAAACAATAATCTCATAGAATTACCATCAGCTACTCTTCCCTCTGCAATTATATCAGAAACTATTATGCTTGTATCAAGAATAACAAGATTATTATTATTAATTATGTTTTCTAGACTTCTGTCTAATGGCGCAACACTTGGGATTATTACATTTATCAAATTAATCAACCTTTATCCTTCTTTCTTTTGGTATATAATTTAAGATTTTATTTTCTTTGAATCTACCTGATCCTAAATAATCATCATTATGTTTTAAAATAACATAACCATAATAATTGCCTTGAAAATCTATAGAATTACCTCTAAACCATTCTTTTACTTGTTCTTTATTTAGCTCAATAATATTTTTAGAAGAATTTTTACCTATTAATTGTGTTCCCTCTATACTTAATCTTATTCCATCTTTTTCAATTTTACCAAAATATAATCCCATAGAATTAATTCTTAAATTTCTTAAATCAATTTTATCTACGTCTTTACTTATTAGAAAAATTCTATTTTCTCTGTCTTGTAGAAAACCATAATCAATATTTAGAGAATTTAGATTATACTGAGTATTTAATTCCTCTATAAAATGCCTCCTTTCTCTGGTGTTAAGCACCTTAAACACACCAAGCATATATAATAAAGTAATAAACTAGTATTTAAAAATAACTGAACTTTAAAATATACAATAAATTTATATAATAAGATTTTTTAACTATAAATATGGATACAAGAAAATTATTACTTGCTTATGCTTTAGAGAATTCTACTAAGTATAATGGTAAAGTAAATTTAGGTTCTGTTATAGGAAAAATTTATTCTGATGAAGAACTTAAAAAAAATCCTAAGCATTATATTGAAGAAGCTAAAAAAATAGTAAATGAAGTTAATTCTATGAATTTAGAACAACAATTAAAATTATATGAAGAACTCAAATCATTAATAGAAAAACCAAAAGAAGAATATAATTTATTTGATTTCTTAGGAATAAAACAAGGAGAAAAGATAATTACTGCATTCCCTCCCGAGCCCAGCAAATATCCTCATATAGGACACGCAAAATCAATAATAATTAACTATGAACTAGCTAAACAATCCCATGGAAAATTTATTTTGAGGTTTGATGATTCTAATCCTAAACAAGCCAAAAAAGAATTTTATAATGTTCATCTTGAAAATTACAAATGGTTAGGAATTAAATTCGATAAAATAGATTATGCATCAAAACATATGAATGAATTCTACAAACATGCAGAATTATTAATCAAAAAAAATCATGCTTATGTGTGTTTATGTAAACAAGAGATAATTAAAAAAAACCGTTTTAAAGGAATTCCATGTGCACATAGAAATTATTCTGTAAGTGAAAATTTAAAGTTATGGAAAAAAATGAATAAAATGAAAGAAGGGAGTGCTGTCTTAAGGATAAAAATTGATTTAAAACATAAAAATACAACTATGAGGGATCCCGCGATAATTAGAATAATAAAAGCCAAACATCCTTTATTAAGTTCTAAATATAAGTTATGGCCTACTTATGACTTTGAAACTGCTATTATGGATGGTTTACAAGGCATTACCCATAGAATAAGAAGTAAAGAGTTTGAATTAAGATCAGAATTACAACATTACTTACAAAAATTACTTGGATTTAAAGAAACTAGAACTTATGAATATGCAAGATTTAATTTAGAAGGTACAGAAAGTTCTGGACGTATTATAAGAGAAAAAATCAGAAAAAAACAATTAATTGGATGGGATGATCCTAGTTTAACTACAATAGTAGCTTTACGTAGAAGAGGTTTTTTAGCTAAATCAATATATGAATTTGTTTTAAGTACAGGAATAAGTAAAGCAGAATCAACATTAACATGGGATTCTTTAATTACATTTAATAGAAAAATAATTGATTCAATAGCTAATCGTTATTTCTTCATAGAAAATCCAGTTAAAATTAAAATAAAAAATTCTCCTAAATTAGATATAGAATTAAATTTGCATCCTGATTATGATAGAGGTAAAAGGAAATTTAAGACAAAAGAAGAATTTTATATTTCTAAAAAAGATTATAAGGAACTTAAGAATAATAATTTATATAGACTTATGGATTGTTTAAATTTCATTAAAAAAGGAAATAAATTTATTTATGATTCTAGGGAATATGAAATTTACAAAGAAAAAGGTTATAAAATAATGCATTGGTTGCCTGTTCAAAAAGATTTAGTTAAAATAGAAGTCTTTATGCCTAATCATGAAATCAAAAAAGGATTAGGAGAACCATTAATTAAAAAACTTAAACTTAATGATGTAATACAATTTGAGAGATTTGGATTCTGTAAATTGGACAAGAAAAATAGTGGTAAATTAGTATTTTGGTATACACATAACTAGAAAAGTTTATAAGTTTAAACTATACTATAAATAATATGAACTGTAGAGAGCATGGAAAATCAATAGTAGGAAATTGTTTATTGTGTGGGAAAGATTTATGTAAGTTATGCATAGCTCATGTTGATGGTAAAAAATTATATTGCCGCTCTTGTTATATGAGAATTAAAGATATGCAACTAAGAAAAAGAGAACCTATACAACCAACAAAACCATCTATATTAAAGAAAAAATCAGAATATTTTGATTTCTCGGTATTAAAGAAATAATATGAAAGTTAACCCAAAATTAATAGAAGATACTATAGCAGAAGTAGCAGGTCCAGAAACCATTCCTTTATACAAATATTTAATAAATAAAAAAAATGTAAGTGAATTTAAAATAGCAGAAGTTCTAAAGATTACCGTAAATCAAGTAAGAAATATTTTATATAAACTTGGTAATTATAATTTAGTAAACTCAATAAGGAAAAAAGATAAGAAAAAAGGATGGTATATTTATTATTGGACTTTAAATCCCAGAGAAGCTCTTAATTTATTGCTTAAATTAAAAAATCAGAAAATAGAAACATTAAACAAAAAACTTGAAAGAGAAACACAAACTAAATTCTTTGTTTGTCCTAATAAAGACATAAGAATGCATCATGAAATGGCCCTTGAATATAATTTTAAATGTCCTGAATGCGGTTCTTTACTTGTAGAAGATGATAATAGAAAAGAAATAGAAAGTATAAAAAGACAAATTGAAATGTTACATAAGCTTCATGAAGAAAAATATATTGTTAATAAAATAAAAGTTAAAAAAATATTAAAGAAACCTAAACCCATAAAAATCATTAAAAAATATAAGAAGATTATAAAGAAGATAAAGAAAAAGAAAAGATAGAAAACTATATAAACATAAAAAATTTTTAAAAAATATGAAACTAAATGAATTGATGATTGGAATTTTACTCACAATTTTAATATTACCATTTATTAATGCACATGAACTAAGTCAAGACCCAGGAACTACTCCAGATTCTTTTCTTTGGGGACTAGATAAAGCAATAGACCAAATTTCTATTTTACTTGCAGGAAGTCCAGATGCTAAAGCAACTAAAGGACTAGAAATTGCACACGAGAGACTTCTTGAGGTAAAAGCAATGATTGAAGAAAATAAACTTGAATCTGCATCCAAGGCAGAAAGAGCTCATGAAGGTGTTTTGTTAAAAGTTAAAGAAAATTTAAAATATGTTGAAGAAGATGATCCTGAAGAAGAGATTAAAAAAGAGTTAGAGATAGAAAGAGAAATAAAAGAAAATGAAGAAGAAATAGAGGAATTAGAGACTAAATTAAAAATTAAAATAGAAATAAAGGGCACATTAACAGCAGAGCAACAAGCAAAGTTAGGCGAGTTCTTAAAATCACTGGTTGATAATACTGATGCAGCTAAAATTGAAATTAAAAATGAGAAGGAAAAAACTAAAATAAAAATAAAGCAAGAAACAGGAAAAACTGATGAAGAAATAGAAGATGAAATAGAAGAACTCGAAGAAGAACTGGGTATTTTAGAACAAGAAATTGAGGTAAAAGCAAGAATAATTGGTAATGTAACCGTAATTAAAATTGAAAATGAATTTGAAACAAGGACTATTGATAAAGATGCTTTAGTAGATGAAATAATAAACAAATTTAAATTAGATAATAATACAACATCTTCTATTCTTGATTTAAAAACAGAAGAAGAGGAAGAAGAATTTGAAGAAGATAAACTAAAAATCAAAGCTGAAATTGAAGATGATATCTCAGAAGTTGAAATAAAATTAAGATTTACTCTAAACTCAACAAGCAGAGATGATATTATTACTGCTATAATTTCTAGAACTAAATTAACTAAAGATGATGTTTTAAATAACCTTAAATTAAAAATAGAAGAAGAGGAAGAAGAAAAAGAAACAGAAATTGAAGTAGAAATAGAAAATAATATATCAAAAGTTGAGATAGAAATAGATAATTCAGAATTAGAATTTACCTTAAATACAACAGATAAAGAATTAATATTACAAGAAATTGCTTCAAGACTTAATCTTTCTGTTCAGGAAATAAGGCCTTTTGTAGATTTTGAATTTGAAGACGATGACTTTAAAGATGATGATGAAGATAATAATGAAGAATCTGAATCAGGCAAGAATAATAATTCAAATAATAATGAAGATTTTATGGCTAAATAAAACAAAATTTATTATTAATTATTTCATAAACTCATATAATTCACTTAAATTAATTTCTAAAGCACAAACTGGTAATTCTAAATTAAAATTATTTAATACTAAAGGATGAATTTCTCCTAAATAACCAATATTTCTATTATTAATCATAATTTTAGCTACTCTTCCTGTAATGAAACTATCATGCTCTGTTTCTTCAATTTTATATTCTATTTTTAAATTCAAGAATATTGCATCTAAAACTTGCTTAATCCTTGTAAAATCAGAATCATTATTACAATATACAATACATAATTTTTCCTTTTCCACAACTTTATTATCTTTCCTTAAAGCAACTATTCCTTGCTCAAATAATTTTTGTGGGTAATATACATGTTTATTTTTACTCAAAAAATCTAATAAAATAGGTAATAACCATGACCTTACTGAAGAATAAGTTTTACTCATATAATTTTCTATTTCTATTAGTTCATTTCTTGTTAAATTCATATTGTCAAATAAAATTTCTTTATTGCTTAAAACATTACTAAATATTTCTTGATAATTTAAACCAATGACTAATTCTCTAATATTATCTATAAAATTAATAAAATCAGAAGTTTTTCCTGTAGTTAAGGTTTTTAATTGCAGAGCTTTTAAATTATTGTAGCCATACATTATTCCTAAATCTTCTATAACATCAACTTCATCTAAAATATCGTTTCTATAAGAAGGAATTTTTACTTTATAATTGTTAGCTTCAAATCTTGCTTTTTCTAATAAATCTTTAATTTCTTTATCACTTAACCTAATTCCAATCATACTTTCAACATTATTTTTATTTATTTTAATGAAAGAATTTTCTAAACTAGGACTAATTACTTTCTTATTACCATAATCAACAATACATGAATATAAATCACATTTTCTTTCATAAAAAACATAAGCTAAAATATTTGTGACCAAATTTACATCTTTTTCACTAGTTCCAGTTACTTCTATAAATAAATCTTTTTCTTTTATAGTTATTTTCCCAGAGGTATTACTATTAATTATTGGAGGAAAACTTAAAACTTCTTTTTTAGAATCTATTAAAATAGGATATTCTTTCAAATTGTGTAAAGTTTCTTTATATTGAATACCTTTCGGATGTTTTTCAAGGATTTCTTTTAAATCAAGTTCTTTATTAAATTCTAGAGGAATGAATTTAATTGATTTAGGATTAACAGCTTTGTAATGAACAGGAAATTTAATTTTATTATAACAATATATTCCAATAGAGATTTTTTTTCTTTTTTTACCATAATTCTCACTAAGTATTTCTTGAGTTTGTATTAATTGTTTCAATAAATATTCATCTAATTTACAATTTTTTACTATAAAACCAGTAATAAATGGTCTTATTTCTTTAATATTTTTGTCAACTATAATTTTATTACTGGTTTTATTTATTTTAATTTCTGCTATTCCTTTTTCTTTTCCTATAACTCCTTTTAGCAATCTAATTATACCTTCTATACTCCATAAATAAGGTAAATTTGTATCACCTAAACTTAAAGTAGCTTCGTCTTTATTTATACTTTCAACTTCACCTTTACAATATTCAAGTAACTCATTTAATTCTTTTTCTGTAACTTGTTTTCCTAATAATCCTTGAAAATCTTTTAGTGAAAAATTTATTGTTGGCATTTTTTAAATTTTTACAGTTCTTAAAAATTCTAAATCACGACTAAATAATTGTCTAATGTCATTGATACCAAATTTAAGCATAGCAATTCTGTCTATTCCTATGCCCCATGCTAATACTGAAATATCTTTTCCAAGCAAAGGTTTAACAACTTCTGGTCTAAAAATTCCTGCTCCTGCTAATTCAATCCATCCAAGGTCTTTATGCTTAGCATGTAATTCTACACTTGGTTCTGTAAAAGGAAAATAATGAGGGACTAATTTAATTTCAGTTGTATTAGCAAATTCTTTAGCAAACATGCTTAATAATCCTAGTAAATGTCTTAAATTCAAATTTTCTTCTACAATTATACCTTCAACTTGATAAAAATCACAATTATGAGTAGCATCAATAATATCATGTCTAAAACACCTAGCAATAGCAAAATACTTTCCTGGAATTTTTAATTCTTTAGAAGCAATGATTCTTGCACTTAAACTTGTTCCTTGTGTTCTTAAAATATTTTTAGAGGTTTTTTTCAAATCAAAATTATATTTCCATTTTTCCTCATGAACTTTTTTTACTTTTTCTACTAATTCTTTATTTACTTCACTATATTTAGGTTCTTTTATATAATAAGCATCATGAATATCACGAGCACTATGAAATTGAGGCATGAATAAAGCATCCATGTTCCAGAATTCAGTCTCTACTATAGGACCAAACATTTCCTCAAAACCAAGACTTAATAATTTTACTCTTATTTCATCTAAGAATTTTCTATAATGTTGTTTTTTTGCTGTATGAATTTTAGGAATTCTTGAATGAATATTATATCTTCTAAAAATTTTATTTTTATATTCTTTATTTTTTATGATATCAGAAGTTAATTTTTCTATAACATCTTTTTCATGAATTTTTGTTTTTAATAAATTTATACCAAAATCAGTTAAATGAACAATTCTTATTTTTTCTAATTCTATTTTAATAATATACTTTCTTTTTTTAAAATCTACAATAGTATCTTTTTCATACTGCTGTAATTCTTCTAAATATTTAGGTAATTTTTTAAGCAAATGTTCTTCATTAATGAAATCATTTTTTAATGCCCTTATTCCTTCTTGAGTAATTTTTATTTTAATTTCTTTATCTTTAAGAATTTCTATATAGCCTTTATTTTTTAAATATCCTAAAGAAAATTTAGCTTCATCTTCGTTTAATTTAGCTTCTTTCTTTATTATATTTAATGTTTTTATAGAATCCTTTACAGCTAATAAAAATCCTTTTTCAGGTAACCCTTTTTCTATATATAATAAGCCATTTTTGTCTATATTAATTACTTCTTTACTTTCTATATTTAAACTTAATATTTTTTTATCTTCTAACCATTTTAAAGCCCTTAGAACTTCAGTTTCACTTAATCTGCACTCTTTTGTTAAAACATCAACATTAATGTTATTCTTTAAACAAGGTAATATTTTCTTTTCTAAAGGGCTGAGACTTTCTGCTATTCTATTAACATCCATAGAATAAGTTTACTAAGTTTAATATTTAAAGTTTTGGATTACCACTGATATGAACTATAAAATTTTTTATCAATCAAAAAATACAAAGGACTAATAGAAGCATTTCCATCATAAGTTCCGAATACTTTAATATTATCATTATCAAAATCAAAAACTTCTTTTTTAAATGCTTTAAAAGCTTCATGAATATTGCCAAAATTAATATCAAATAAACCTAACCCTCGTTTTATTTCTAGTTCATGACCTTTTTGATCACTAATATAAATCCCTTTTTTATTAGAATTTTTTAAAATTGGAATTCCTTCAATAATCACATTCTGGTTTTTATACGTTAAGGAATTAGAAAATAGATTTTTTATGTCAGTAGTAATAAAAGGTTTATCATTTACACAGCTTAAAACTAATCCTGAACCAAGTAAAATTGTTGCTAATGTTTTTTTATTTACCATTTTTCACTCCTATTTACCTTTACTCCAACTATATTCAAATAAATTCATAAGCGTATTACCCATGAACTCAGAACTTACCCATATTCCTGTATCATAATTTTCATGGACTTTAGTATCATCATTTACCATAAACAATAATTCTTTACCATCAATAACACAAAATCTTGCTCTAATATTATCTACACTTCTTACATCCGCAGTTTTACCTAGTCTTCTTACTAAATACTCATTATCTTTATTTATAGGAGCAATTATTCTTATTTTGACACCATTTGAACTTAATCTTTTAAAAACATTTTCAAAAGCTTCAACTTTTTTTCTCAATCCAGTTGCAGTAGTCATCATAACAACATTTTTCTTAGCATTACTTAATAAACTCTCTAAATGATCATAAACATTATCTCTACCTTTTAATGCTCCAGAATAATCAGTTACATCAACATGTGTAATACCATTTTTATGCAATAATTCTAATTCTTTAAAGAAATCTGTACTTTCTACGTTATCAAGCATTTTTACATGCTCTATAGATTTTACTTCAATGTTTTTCTTTACTCTCCTTATAACCTCTGTAGGCTTAACAGCCAAATATTTAATAGGTTTACCTAATTTCATAACAACAAATCCTTTTTTCTCTAAACTCTCTAGAATATCATAACTTCTTGATCTAGGAACATTAGAAATTTCACTTAATTCCCCAGCAGTTGCTATACCTTTTGCTAATAATGCAGTCCAAATTTTGACTTCATATATATTTAAATCAAAAGCGCTTCTTAATTTCTTTAATAATTCTTCTTTAACTATCATTTTATTCTTATTTACCTCTAAACCAAAAATAGACTAGAAAAATAGATTTATAAAGCTTTCGGTTTATTGTATCTGCGCAGTAGTAAATATTACCTATGATGCATATAATAAAAAATCAAAATCTTATCAAATAAAATCAATAATAAAGCTAAGATAATTCCTAATAAAATCAGTAAATTAAAATTCAATAACAATAAAGAAATAAGTAAAAAACTAGAGAAATATAACATAAATAATAAAATAATTAAAAGTAGTAAAACCAAAATTTTATTTACTTTAATTTTAAAAATTTTCTTCAAATCTAAATAATAATAACTTAATATTGTAAAGTACCCAACTAAAAATAAAATTATAAACAATAAGACATTAAATTTGTCCAAAACAAGGCTTCTTAAAAATATAAAAAATACAATTACAAATAATAAACTAAATAATAAAAATTTAAATAAATACAAAAATAAATTTTTCTTATAACCTAAATTTCTTTTTAATAAATAATAACTTAATCCTTGAAATAAAATATATAAAATAAATATAATAATAGGAAAAATAATAAAACTATAAACATAAGCTTTTTGTACAATATTATTTAAAAATTCTAAATTAGTGCTAGCCTCAATTATATTTTCTAAATTACTCTCCAATAAATTTGAATAAGATTGAGATTCTAAGATATAATTATTGACTTTATCTTGAATAAAAACAAAAGATAAAACAATTAAAACAAAAAATAAAAGTTCTGTAATAGATAATTTAAAAAATAATTTCTTAAAATCATTTAAACTTTCCTTAAAAATATTCATTTCCTTTTTCTTACTTTTTTATATCCAATCCAAATCAATATTAATAATTCAATAAATACAATAATAACACGACCAACTTTACTTAATCCAGTAAAGTAACGAGCAGTACCATAAATTAAACTTAAAATACCTCCAAACATAAATCCAGTACCTACAAAATCTAATCTAATCAATACACCAAATATAATAGCAAGTATAGCTATAGGAGCGATTATATAAAATACATTTCTATTATATTTATTTCTAGCTATATCAAAATCTCTGCTACAATAATCACATGTACTATAAAATTGACATCCTTTTTCATCTATATCAAAAATAGGATTACCTCTGTCATTTATACATTTATTATATTCTTCACCATATTCATAACTACAATTTTGTGGTTGTATATAATCAGGAGGTAATGGTTTTGTATAAGGACCATATCTATAATAACTACTATTACAAAATTTTTCATACTGAGGTTCTACATAAAATGCATCTATAGCTAATCCAACTAATAAAGCAAATAAAACAGCGATACCAATAATCATTGCTATTTCTTTATAATTCGTCATATTATAAAATTAAAATTAATACTATAAAAGACTTTCTTTATTAAAACTATCAAGGCTTTAAAGTTATAGCTCCAATTGCCCACACTCTTAAAGTTGAAAGTGTCCAAGACATGTTCACAGAAGATGCTCCAGCTTCAGTTGATCCTCCACCACCCAATAAGCCAGATATAGGATTGTTCCAATATTGTGTCTGATTTGCTCCAATAGTAGCATATGTACCAAGCCATCCATCCCAACTCACTACATCATGTACAATTTCACCTAATGCACTTGTTACAATTATATTAGGAATAAAACCATTTCCAGAATTGTTAACAAACGTACCTATAGGAGTAATCTGATTAACACCCGTCCATGAAGTGGCACCAACAATAAAGATTGTACTATCATTAAATGTAACATTTGCTGTATTTGAACCTAAAGGAGGATTAACTAATCCCCAAATTTCAGTATGTCGAAGACTATTTTTAACATTACCAATAAAGCTGAGTTTTATCCCACCATAAGTGACATTTTTTACATAAGCATTATCGGTATATGCAGATATTCCAACAAGCAAATACCTATTAGTACCTGAAGTAGTGTGAGTCCATGTAATACTAACTTTACCACTTGATAATGTACTAGTGGTAGTATTTGAATCAATAACAGGAGCAGTGGGACCTGAAGATAAAGTAGTAAAGTTATAATAACCAGATGTTGCACAATTATTTGCACTATCACAACTAGTTACAGTGTAATAATATAAAGTACCAGCATTTAATCCAGGTATTGAGATATTTCTAAAGCCAACATAAATAGGATTGTTTTCTGTTCCTGAACTTAAACTTAAATTAGTTCCATACTTTATACTGCTATTTGCTGTTTCGCTAGTATCCCACCATATAGCTACTTGAGCAATTGTAATAGACCCATTTCTAACATTAGTTATTATAGGAGGAGTATTATCTACCCTAAACAACTGAATATTACTTGATCCTATATTTGAAGAATTATCACTAGCAGTACAATTCCATCCATAGAAACAATCATTAATACATGGTGAGATCGATTGAGGAGTAAATGTTGTAAGTGTACTTATATTAGTTCCAACGATTCTAGTTTCTACATATTGCCATGATCCTGACCAATTACCCCATAAAGTAACATTTGTAACGTTTACATTATCGCTAGTAATACAACTAAATGTAGTTTGTGCAGTACTTATATTTTGGAATGGTAAAGGTGAATTTAAAGTAACAAGTGGGGATATAGCATCTTGTATTGGAGGGGATTGTGTAGTAAATGAACCAGCAGCAGAAGTACAATTTAATGTGGTAAGATTACAGCTAGTAACTGTATATGAATAAAATTTACTAGGAATTAAACCAGTTAAAGGTATTGAATGACTAGTTACCTCAATATTATTACCAACAATAGGACCATAATTAACACTAGAATTACTTGCTTGATCAGTAGTCCAATTTATAGTAGCTGAATTTTGGGTTATACTTATAGCACTAGGACCACTTGTTATTGTAGGTGCGCTTGGAGATGTTATAACTATATTTCCAGGCTCGACTTTAGAATTTAAATTACCTTGGGAAACATGAGTTAAAATATAACCTTGAGGTATATAACTTAATAATAAATTTGCTTGAAACTTCTTGATATTGCCAACATTACATAGTATAGTAAATTTTTTTACTTCCCCATCGTTTAAATCTGATATTTGACTTACTGCTCCGTTACACGAAGGAATATTTGGACTATCCAAAGTAATTTGAAAATTTTGTAGATTAAGTCCCATTCCATTTCTAACTTCTATTTCTACTCCGTTACTAGTAACTCTAAAACCTTGACAACCTAGTCCTACAGCTAAAATACAATTATTAGGCACATTTTCAGATGACCTTAATACCCCAAAATAAGCTAAAGCTGCAATTGCAATTATAACTATTAAAATAGCCCAACCATAAGTCATAAGAAATTCCATTGCTGCTTGTGCTTTTTTATTCACCATCTTTTTTAAAAATAAATTAAAAGCCATTTATATAATTTATGTAATGACTTTAAAACAACAAAAAGCTTTATAAATCATAAATATAAGAAAAATCAAGGTAAAAATGGCACAGCGTATAGGCGGGTTTAGAAGAAAAACAAGATATAAATTAAAAAAAGATTATCGAGATAAAGGAAAAATAAGCATAAGTAGATATTTCCAAGAATTTAAAATTGGGGACAAAGTAGTATTAAAAGCAGAGCCCTCTATACACAAAGGAATGTATCATCCAAGATTTCACGGTAAAACTGGAACTATAAAATCAAAACAAGGTAAATGTTATCAAGTTTTAATTAATGATCATAACAAAGAAAAAACTTTAATAATCCACCCAATACACTTAAGAAAATGGTAGAACTAAAAATACTTAACTCAGTACCTTTAAGTTTAACTGAAACTAAAGAAAAATTAGCATCTATTAAAAAGAAAGATAAGGAATTAAACTTTAGAGCAAATAAAACTCTTGAATATCTTAATGAAAATACTAAATTAAATACCAAAGATGCAAATGAAATTAAAGAAAAATTACAATCATTAAATATACCAAGATTAAAAGAACATAATATAATAAAAATAATTGATACTTTGCCAATAACATTAGATAGTTTAAAGATGTTATTTGCCAATGAAGCAATAACTTTAAAAGAAGAAGAATTCAACAAAATAATAGAAGTAATTAGAGAATATGCCTAAATTCATAAAAATTAAAGAAAATGAAAATGCCTATAGTAAAAGAAGAAACAGCAATAGTACTGGACTTTTTGCCAAATGGATATCCATCAGACACAAGACCAATGCACAAAAAAAGTCCAATAGCTCAAGTTATAGGGAAAGATCACTTTATACTTCTAGAATTAGTTCCTAAAAAAGGTAAAACATTACAGCTTTATGAAGAAGTTTATATTGGAGAAGGCAAGAGAGATGCTATTCACCATATTCTAGGAAAAATAAATTTGAATAAATTAACTCAAACAGCAAAAATTGAACTTGAATACGTGATAAAAGATATAGTACGTAAAAATGAAAAAAGATTCCTGGATTTTTTCAATAGAGCTATGCCTATTAACACAAGAATGCATCAAATTGAATTATTACCAGGAATAGGAAAAAAACATATGTGGGAAATAATAGAGAATAGAAAAGAAAAACCATTTGAAAGTTTCGAAGACTTAAAGAAAAGAGTAAAGCTAATGCCTGATCCAGAAAAATTAGTAATAAAAAGAATACTAATGGAACTAGAAAATCTAGATAAACATAATTTATTTGTAGGAGCATAAACTTTTTAAATCAAGTAAAAATAAAAAATAAAATGGCACAAGAAACATTTAAACATATAATAAGAATTGCCCATGCTGATTTAGATGGAAATAAATCAATTTATTACGGTTTAACTAAAATTCCAGGCATAAGCTATATGATAAGTAATGCTATATGCAATACTCTAAATCTTGACAGAAATAAAAAATTAGGTGAATTTACACAAGATGATGTTAAAAAAATAGAAGATGTTTTAAAACACCCTTCAAAGTATAAATTTCCATTATGGTTATTAAATAGAAGAAAAGATCCAGAAACAGGAATAGATGAACATTTAACATCAATTGACTTAAAATTTAGAAAAGAAAATGATGTAAAATTAATGAAAAAAATAAGATCATATAAAGGAGTAAGACATGCTCTAAACTTACCTGTAAGAGGACAAAGAACAAGAGCTCACTTTAGACACGGTGCTACTCTAGGTGTACAAAGAAAAGGAATAAAAATGCAACTAAAGGAGGCAAAGAAAGATGGGGGATCCAAAGAGACAAAGAAAAAAGTATAGTACTCCCAGTCATCCATGGCAAAAATCCAGGATTGAATCTGAAAAAATAATTAAAAGAGATTATGGATTAAAAAATAAGAAAGAAATTTGGAAATTTGGTAGTAGACTTAAAAGATTTACTACGCAAGCTAAGAAATTAATTGCAGCTACATCCGAGCAATCTAAAAAAGAAGAATTACAATTAAAAGATAAATTGTTTAAATTAGGAATAATTCATAACAAAACCATAAAAGCAGAAGACATTTTAAATTTAACAATTCAAGATGTTTTAAACAGAAGATTACAAACATTTGTTTACAAGCAAGGATTAGCTAAATCAGTAAAACAAGCAAGACAATTTATAATACATGGTCATATTTTTGTGAATGGAAATAAAGTTACTATTCCTTCATATATTGTAACTAAAGATGAGGAAAGTAAAATAATTTTTAATCCTTCATCTAAAATATCTAGCTTAGAACATCCAGAAAGAATACCTAAAAATGAAGCTCATAAGGAAATAAAAAATGAAAGGACCTGATGAAAAGTTAAGATGGGGAATAGCACATATTTATTCTAGTTACAACAATACCATAATTCATATTACAGATATAACCGGAACAGAAACCATAGCAAAAGCATCTGGTGGTATGGTTACTAAAGCTCATCGTTTAGAAGCTTCTCCTACAGCAGCTATGGCAGCAACAAAATTAGCAGTAGAAAGTGCACGTGAAAAAAATATAAATGCAGTTCATATAAAAATTAGAGCTCCTGGTGGTCATAATGGTCCTGTTTCAGTTGGTCCCGGAGCACAAGCAGCAATAAGAACTTTAACAAGATCAGGATTAAAGATTGGGGTTATAGAAGAAGTTACAGGAATCCCTACAGATTCTTGTCGTAAGAAAGGCGGAAGACGTGGGCGTAGAGTTTAATAACAAAAGATTTAAAAATACATATTTTAAACATTTTTTTAAAATTCTAAAATGGAAATTGAAATACTAGAAAACAAAGGCCTTGAAGTTACATTTGTCATACGTGGTATAAATTCTGCATTAGCAAATACATTAAGAAGAATTTCTATGTCAGAAGTTCCATCAATGGCTATAGATGAAATAAACTTCTTAAAAAATAGTTCTGCATTATACGATGAGATGATTGCTCATAGACTAGGATTAGTACCATTAAAAACAGATTTAAAAAGTTATAACTTAAGAGAAAATTGTACATGTAAAGGAGAAGGATGTGCTAAATGTCAATTAAATTTAAAATTAGATGTTAAAGGTCCAGAGACAGTTTATAGTTCTAATTTAAAATCACAAGATCCAGAAGTAAGTCCAGTTATCCCAAATTTACCCATAGTGTTATTATTAAAAAACCAAAGATTAGAAATAGAAGCTACAGCAAGACTTGGAAAAGGTTCAGAACACACAAAATTTAGTCCATGTTTAGTTTACTTTAAGCAATATCCTGAGATAAAAGGGAAAGAAGTTACATTTGAGCAATATATGCAAGATTCTTATCCAGAAGATGCTAATATTAAGCTTAGTGAGACTGATTTTATTTTTACTATAGAATCTTGGGGACAATTAACTCCCAAGGAAATTTTAAAAACTAGCCTAGATATATTTGAAGAGAGATTAGATGAATTTAGCAAAAAGCTTAAAAAAGTCACATAATAAACTAATCCATGCGGGAGTGCCGGAGTGGTCAAAC
>CAYHUM010000010.1:0-20011 GCA_964359945.1 Candidatus Woesearchaeota archaeon
TTCCAGTATAAAGCAACTGCAATAGGAGAAGCAGAAACTGAATTAAAGGAATTACTTGATAAGGAATATAGTGAAGATATGACAATAGAAGAGGCTATAAAATTAGGCATAAAAGGATTAAAGAAAGTTTTAAACAAAGACTTTGATATAGAAAGAATAGATGGAGCTTATGTAAGATCAAGTGATAAGAAATTTGTAAGGTTAAGGAAAGATTATCTAAAAAAATTTCTTAAGTAATTAAAAATGGTTAGTGTTGATAATGCTGTAATAGCTAGAATTAAATTAGAAGGGAATAATTTTGAAATTTTAGTTAATGGTGATAAAGCCTTACAGTTTAAAGAAGGTCATGGTAAATTAGAAGATGCTCTAGTTACAAATGATATATTTTCAGACGTGAAGAAAGGATTACACGCTTCTGAACATTTGATGGAGAAATTGTTTAGAACCAAAGATAAAAAAAAGATAGCTGAGGAAATAATAAAAAAAGGAGAAGTTCAGTTAACAGCGGAACATTTAAAAAATTTACGTGAGGAGAATAGAAGAAGAATAATAAACTTAATACACAAAAATTCAGTTGATCCAAGGACTAATTTACCACATCCTGAACAAAGGATAGAGAATGCTTTACAGGAAGCTAAGGTTAATATTGATGCTTTTAAAGCACCTGAATTGCAAGTTCAAGACATAGTAAAAAAAATAAGGGTAATATTACCATTAAAATATGAATTAAGAGAAATAGCAATTAAAATTCCTGCTCAGTATGCAGCAAAGTCATATTCAACTTTAAAACATCTTGGGAAAATTTTACATGATGAGTGGCAAAGTGATGGTTCTTTAGTTGCTGTTGTTGAGATTCCAGCAGGAATGCAATCAGAATTATTTGATGAATTAAATAAATTAACACAAGGGAGTATTGAAACAAAAATATTAAAGACAAAATAAAATGGGAGATTTATTAGTTAAAGACAAAGATATAGTAGTACCAGGAGAAGAATTAGCAATAGGCATGGATTATTTGCCTGCTGGTGGAGTATATAGACTAAATGATAAAATTTATGCTTCTCAAGTCGGTCTTGTAAGTATATCGGGAAGACTGATTAAACTAATACCTTTATCAGGACGTTATATTCCAAAGAAAGGTGATTTAGTAATAGGAAAGGTTGTTGACACTGGATTTAGTGGATGGCGCATTGATATAGATTGGGCTTATGAAGCTAATTTATCTATGAAAGATGCAACTTCTGAATTCATAGAAAGAGGATCTGATTTAACTCAATATTATGATTATGGGGATATTATTTCAGTACAAATTATTCATGTATCAGGATCAAAAATAATAGATTTAACAATGAAAGGTCCAGGATTAAGAAAATTAAAGGGTGGTAAAATAATAGAAGTTAATCCTACTAAAGTTCCTAGAATTATAGGCAAGCAAGGAAGTATGATTCAGATGATTAAGGAAAAAACCAATTGTAAAATTATAGTTGGTCAAAATGGTAAGGTTTGGATTTCTGGCCTTGATCCGGAGAGTGAGTTAAAAGCTACTCAATGTATTTATAAAATTGAAGCAGAATCTCATTTAGATGGACTAACCGATAGAATAAAAGATTTTTTAGAGGGTAAAAATGTATAGTAAAAGATTTGATAATAGAAAATTAGATGAAACAAGAGAAATAGAAGCAAAGGTTGGAATAATAAAAAGAGCAGATGGTTCAGCTTATTTTAGAATTGGGGATACTAAAGTAATTGCAGCTGTCTATGGACCTCGTGAATTATATCCTGTATTTTTACAAAATCCTGAAAAAGGTCTTTTAAGATGTGTTTATGATATGACTTCTTTTTCAGTAACAGATAGAAAAAGACCAGGACCTAATAGAAGATCAATAGAAATTTCTTTGGTAACCGAGAAATCATTACTGCCTGCACTTGATTTAAGTCAATTTCCTAATACAGTAATAGATATTTTTATAGAGGTTATTCAGGCTGATGCTGGTACAAGATGTGCTGGTATATGTGCAGCTGCAATGGCTTTGGCTGATGCAGGAATTCCTATGAAAGATTTAGTAGCGGCTATTTCTGTAGGTAAAGTAGGAGATAAAATTGTACTTGATTTAAATAAAGATGAAGAAGATTATGAAGAAGGTAGCACTGATATGCCTGTTGCAATAATAGGAAATACAGAAGAGATAACATTATTACAATTAGATGGGGATATGAATAAAGAAGAAATTTTAGAGGCTTTAAGATTAGCTAAAAAAGGATGTTCAGAAATTCATAAGATACAAAAAAAAGCTTTAAAAGAAAAATACATGAGCGTAAAAGAAAATGAATGAAGACGGACTAAAGGATTATATAAGTTCTTTAATTAGCAAAAATATAAGGATTGATGGTAGATCTTTATTAGATTATAGAAAACCAATTAAGATAGAGTTAAATGTCTCTAAAAATGCTGAAGGTTCTGCACGTGTTATTATGGGTGAAACTGAAGTAATTGCAGGAGTAAAAATGAATATTGGAGAACCTTTCCCAGATACACCCGATGAAGGAGTATTAATGGTAGGAGCTGAATTATTACCTTTATCAAGTCCTGAATTTGAACCTGGACCTCCTAATCCACAAGCTACTGAATTAGCAAGAGTAATTGATAGAGGCATTCGTGAATCAGGTATGATTGATGTTAAGAAGTTATGTATAAAAAAAGGTGAACTTGTATGGATGGTATTTTTGGACATATACACTATAAATGATGATGGAAATTTAATAGATGCAAGTGCTTTAGCATCCGTAGTTGCATTAAGGAATACTGTTTTACCTAAAATAGAAGGTGATAAAGTTTTATTTGGAGAACATACTAAAGAAAAATTACCTCTAAAAAAAGCTCCTTTAACCTGTACTTTAGTAAAAATAAAAGATAAAATAATAGTTGATCCTAGTTTAAAAGAAGAAAAAGTCATGGATGCTAGATTAAGTGTGGCTGTTTCAGAAAATAATGAAATTAATGCTTTACAAAAAGGCGGGGATAAAGGAATTAGTATAGAAGATATAGAAAAAATGTTTGATATTGCTACAGAAAAAACTAAAGAATTAAGGAAACATTTACATTAAAATGAAATTTACTAAATACGAAAAAGCAAGAATTATTGGAGCAAGAGCATTACAGCTTTCTATGGGTGCTCCTTTATTAATTAAATTAAGTGAAGAAGAATTAGATAAAATAAATTACAGTACTATAGAGATAGCTAAAATAGAATTTGAGAAAGAGATTTTACCTATAACCATAAAAAGACCATTACCTAGTAAAGTTTCTATATAACGAAATATTTTTATACATAAAACTTCTTTATCTTTAGTTAAAAGAGGTAATATGGTAAACATTTTCTTAGAAATCGCATTAATTTTGGTTATAGCTACATTGGTTTCTATAATTATGAGAATTGTTAAACAACCATTAATAATTGGTTATATAATAACTGGAATCATTGTAAGTCCTTTTTTTCTTGATGTTATTAAGACTTCAGAGATATTTAATGCTTTAGCTCAAATAGGTATAGCTTTTTTATTGTTTTTAGTTGGTTTAAATTTAAATTATAAGGTAGTAAAAGAAGTTGGTCTTGTTTCTTTAGTAACTGGTATGGGTCAAGTTATATTTACTTCTATAATCGGGTATTTTATTTCTTTATTACTAGGATTTACTCCTATAGAATCATTTTATATAGCTGTAGCTTTAACATTTAGTAGTACAATCATTATAGTTAAATTATTATCTGATAAGGGTGATTTAGAAAAATTATATGGAAAAATTTCAATTGGTTTTTTATTGGTACAAGATTTAATAGCAATTCTTATTTTAATTTTAATATCTTCATTTTACAGTACTTTGGGGGGTGCTAGTGCAATATTATTCACAATAATTAAAGGACTTGTTTTTATAATATCTTTATTTTTAATTGCTGATTATGTTTTACCTCCATTATTGAATTATATTTCTAGATCTCAAGAATTATTATTTTTGTTTAGTGTTAGTTGGGCTTTAATTTTAGCTGCTATAGTTTATTATTTAGGGTTTTCTATGGAAATAGGTGCTTTATTAGCTGGAATTTCTTTATCAACCTCACGTTATCATTGGGAAATTTCTGCTAAAATAAGACCATTAAGAGATTTCTTCATAATAGTATTTTTTATATTTTTAGGATCACAAATGACTTTTAGTTCTTTAGAAAATTTATTAGTTCCTGCTTTGATATTTTCAGTTTTTATATTAATAGGAAATCCTTTAATAGTGATGGCATTAATGGGAGTGCTTGGTTATAGTAAAAGAAATGGATTTTTAGCAGGATTAACTGTAGCACAAATAAGTGAATTCTCTTTAATATTAGTTATCCTTGGTATGAATGTTGGACATTTAAGTCAAGAAATTGTTTCATTAGTTACTATAGTAGGGGTAATAACTATAGCAGGATCTGCATATATGATTACGAATTCAGAAAAATTATATCATGTTTTCTCTAAGTATTTAAGAATATTTGAGAAAAAAAATATTAAACAAGATAAATATCTTATGCATAAAGTAAAAAGTTATGAAATATTATTATTGGGATATAATAGGATAGGCTATAGTTTATTGGAAAGTTTCAAGAAAATTAAAAGCAATGTATTAGTTATAGATCATAATCCTGAAGTCATTAAAGAATTAGAAGATAAAAAAATTAATTGTATTTATGGAGATGTAAGTGATCTTGAGTTTTTAGATGAATTAAATTACAGTAATGTTAAGATGGTAGTTTCTACTGTTCCTGATTTAGAAATAAGTATTGATTTAGTAGAAAAAATTAATAGTATAAATAAAAAAATAATTGTGATAGTAACTGCACATCAAATAGAAGATGCTTTAAAATTATATGAAGAAGGAGCTACTTATGTTATATTACCTCATTTCTTGGGGGGAGAGCATGTTTCACATTTAATTAGTAAATTTAAATTTAATTATGATAAATTCTTTACAGAAAAAATTAATCATATTAATGAGATTGAGAAGAGAAAAGATATGGGACATGAACATCCTAAACATTATACTTAACTCTTTTTCTTATTAAATAGTATGAAATTATTATTAAAATTGTAGTTACTATTGTAAACCAATCAAAGAATGGGACTGGAGCTGGTTCTTGGATTTCTTCAACTTGTTGTGCTACTAATGGATTACTTTCATCGTTATCTAAACGATCAATGCAATCAGGATCATTTAAATAATCAATTAATCCGTCTCCATCATTATCTATTCCATCTCTACATTGTTGTAATGTTAATGCACCTCCTCCCCCACCAGAACTTCCTCCTCCACCTCCACCTGGACCTCCTCCACCTGGAGAACCTATACTACTAACAGTACAAGAATCAGAACCTGCTACTAAATTAAGTCTTGTTGTTTCTCCTGAAGTAAATGTTTGATTTCCATTACTAAAAGTACCAACGTAAAAAGTAATTTTATCGCCATTAATTCCATAATCTATTAAAAATAAATTTGTATAACCATAATTGCCGTTGCTATCTATTGTAGTATAAAAATTTATTATGTGCTCACTATTATTATAATATAATTCAGCCTTAACTTGAACTCCTGAATTTAAAGTACCTGATGAGCATGTAACAGTTCCATAAAATTGATGAGGTACAGATGAAGGAAAAGAAAAACTGGCTTGGCTTCTTTCATAAACTGCTTTACCTGTAATTTGTATATAATATTTAATTAGATTAGAAAATAATCCTAATAACAATACTACGATTATTATAATTAATCCTAGAATTATAAATGTTCTATGTCTATAAAAAAATAAATCCTTTTTTTTATTCATTATTACTAAATAAAAAAGACTTGTTTTTAAATGTTTTTGTAAAGAATTATACCAAAAGATTTATATATTACGTAAAATTTTAAAGAGATATAAAAAGGAGGTGTGATATTGAGAAGTAAAAAAGCAATTTCACCATTGATTGCAACAGTTCTTCTTATTGGTTTTACTATAGTTTTAGCTGCTTTAATTTTTAGATGGATAGGTCCTCTTGTAACAGGACCTCAAAAAGAGATTACTTGTAATTATTTAGTTACTATTGTATGTGCCAATAATGTTGATCTAGGTATAATTGATGCGACTGTAGATGCCGATTTTAATGATACTATAATATTAAATATAGAAAATAAAAATAGTCAAAATGTTGATGGATTTGTATTTAGAATTACAGAAACTAATGGTGATATTACATCACAAACTATGAACGATCCTACATTACATATTTTGACAGGTTATAGTAATAATAGATATGACATACCAGTTACAGATGCAAATTTAATAAGTAAAGTAGAGGCCATACCTCAAGTTTCGGATGTAGACAAAGATGGAACTGTCTGTAAAAAAGACTGTCTTGATAAGAGTGTAAGTACAACAACGTTTACATTTACTTAGTAAATTATTTTCTTTTTAATTAAGGTGAGAAATTGATTAAAGATTTTAAAAAAGGTGATATTTGGATTTCTGCTGTTCTTTACATGGCTCTTGGTATTATAATCTTAACTTTAATTTTAGCTGCTGGAATTCCTGTAGTAAATAAAATTAAAGATAGAAATACAATTTTACAAACAAAAGAATTAATGTTTGATTTAGATAATGTAATTAGGGATGTGGTAAATCAAGGTCCAGGTGCACAAAAATCAATTAAATTAGAAATTGGAAGAGGTAAATTTAGTATACAAAATAATACTATAAACTGGGAACTTGAAAGTAAGGCTTTAATTGCAGAGCCAGGAATTAAAATTAATGAAGGAAATTTAATTATGATGACTGAAAGTACTAATGTTAAAGACCAATATAATACAAAATTAATGCTAAATTATACTAATTCTGTAGATATAAATTTAGTAGGGTTAAGTAATGTTTTTTCAGGAAACTATAACTTACTTATTCTTAATATAGGGGGGACTAATTTACCTACAGTAGAAATAACTGAAATATAATAACTTTAAAGTTGTTAAAATAAGCATAGAAAGTTATATAAAATAAGTATTATTTTTGTTACTCATGGATAAAGAGAGTGTTAGAGAAAAAAAAGGTGAGACAGAAACTTTGTTTTATGTTGAGGTAACTCCTAAAATACCTAATTTTCCAGATATACAAAACAATGAAGAAATAGATATAAGATATCCTTTAATAGCTCCTTATGCGTATGCTCATATTTTTTGGGATAGGCAAAATAAAGAATTAGTTTATTACATAGAAGAGCCTTTTTTGAATGATAATGAAGTTAAAATTCTAAATGTACTTGAAGAAGGTGTAAGGGAATTAATTAATATTAGTTTTATAAGTGTTAAAGAAGGCGAAACTGTAATAAATTATTTAGAAAAAAATCTAAGAGTTTTATTAGATGAATTAGGCATTCAATTAACCAGAAATTCTTATTTAAAAATAATGTATTATATTTATCGTGATTTTGTTGGCCTTAATGAAATAGAACCGTTACTTTGGGATTATTTCATAGAAGACATAGAATGTAATGGTATTAATTATCCTATTTATATAGTCCATAGAAAATATAGAAATTTAAGAACAAATATTACATACAGAAGTGGAGAAAAATTAACTAGTTTTGTAGAAAAATTAGCTCAAAAATGTGGAAGATATATTTCATATGCTACTCCTTTATTAGATGGTAGTTTACCGGATGGAAGCCGTGTAAATGCAAGTTTTAGTGAAGATGTTTCCAGTAGAGGCCCATCTTTTACAATAAGAAAATTTACATCTGAACCATGGACACCTATAAAATTGATGCAACTTGGAACTGTATCTGCTCAAATGTTAGCATTTTTGTGGATTTTAGTTGAATATGAAGCTAATATAATGATTATTGGGGGGACTGCTACTGGTAAAACTACCTTATTGAATGCAGTTGCCTTTTTTATACCTCCTCAAGCTAGAATTGTGAGTATAGAAGACACTAGAGAATTAAATTTACAGCATGATAATTGGTTACCTTCTGTAGCAAGAGAAGGAGTGGGATTAACTAATTTAATTGGGGAAAAATATGGAGAAGTTACATTATTTGATTTACTTAAAGAGAGTTTTAGACAAAATCCTGATTATGTTATTGTTGGTGAAGTTAGGGGGAAGGAAGCATATGTTTTGTTTCAAGGAATTTCAAGTGGGCATCCTAGTTTGGGAACTATGCATGCTAATTCTGTAGATACTATGATTAAAAGATTAGAAACCCCTCCTATTAATTTAAGTTCTTCATTAATTGAAGCTTTAGATGTTGTTTGTATAATGTCACAAACTAAAGCAAAAGGAAAAGATGTAAGAAGAGTTCGTGAAATAGTAGAAATCGTAGGAATAGAACACAGTAGAGGCATAACAAAAACTCCTTTTAAATGGGATCCTGCAAATGATAGTTTTTTATTTAGTTTAGAAGATAGTCATGTATTTAAGAAATTAATGACTTATCACGGAATTTCTAAGGAATTTATTATGAATGAATTTAATTTAAGATCTAGGTTACTTATAAGTATGTATAATCGTAAGATATTTGATTTTAAAAAAGTTCAAGAAGTTATAAGTGAATATTATAAGGATCCTAAAAGTGTCCTTAGAAAGTTTGAGGTGATTTAATGACTATTGATGCTCTTAGGCAAAATGCATTAAGTATAATTGAATTGGATAATAATAGAAATTATTTAATTAGGGAAAAAAATTCTGTGTTAAATGATATAGAAAGATATAGGAAATTAAATGATAAGATAAGTCTTGATTCAAGTATAAAGAAATTAGAGAATATAAATTTAGAGTTTGATAAAATTAAAAATTATATGATTAAGGTAATAATTAATAATCAGAAAATAGTTGAAGAAGAAAAGAATAATTTAAGATGAGTATACAAGAATATTCTAAAAAAATAATAGAATTAATCGATGAAATTAAGTTATATCAGACATATAAAAATAGATTAGATGCCTCCATAATATCCTTAAATAATCAATTTAGAGAAAGAAAAATTAGTGAAAAAGCATATAAGGAAAATCTAAAAAGATTATTAAAAGATAAAACTAAAGATGAATGGAATACCTATTTTAATTCTTATATAAAACAATTACTTGACCAAATAAGTTCTTTAAACTCTAAAATTTATGAGGAATTTAGTGAACAGGAATTAAAGATTCCTTTGCCATTAAGAGTTTCTACAAAAAGTCCTAGGTCTTATAAATTATTAAAACAAGAGGTAAAAGAGAGTAAAGAAGAAATAAAACAAATTCCTTTACCAGAAATAGTAAGTATAAACAAAAAAACTAAATTAAAATATTTAAATGAGCTAAATATAAATAAGGCCGATATACAAAATTTTTTAAGATCACAAAAAATTAAAGGTACAAAAATCTCTCCTAAAATTAAATACACTGTTTACAAATCTAATTTTTTTGCTAAGATTTCTAATGTTTTATTTGATAGACTAAGTGTTTTCCTAATTAAAAAATATCCAAATATGTTCAAATCTTTATTTAATTCTTTAAGGATAGCCAATATAAAGTTACTTTCAAGGACTTATGTTAGTATTATGCTATTTTCTAGTTTTTTAGCTTTACCTTTAGTAGCTCTATTTTCATATTTATTTTTAAATGATATAATAAAATCTGTATTGTTAGGTATATTAGGATTTTTTGCCACTTTCTTTTTCATTTACATATACCCATATACTTTAATTAATAGTAAAAAGCGTGGAATAAAAAACGATTTAGTATTTGCTGTAATACATATGAGCGCTATTGCAGGATCTGGAACACAGCCAATAAAAATTTTTAAATTATTAGTTGATTCAGGAGAATATAAAAATCTAGAAAGTGAAATTAAAAAAGTTTTAAATTATATAAATTTATTTGGTTATAATCTAAGCACAGCATTAAGGGAAGTTGCTTCTACTACTCCTTCTCCAGAACTAAAAGAACTATTGAGCGGAATGGTTTCAACTATAGAGACTGGAGGGGACATTAAAGATTATTTGAAGGAAAAAACAGAGGATATGTTAAATAATTATAAAATAGAGCAGAAAAAACATACTATTTTAATTGCTACTTATTCTGATGTTTACGTAGGAATAATGATAGCTGCTCCTTTGCTTATAATAATAACTTTGGCTATCTTAGACAAAATCGCAAGTACTATCGGAAATGTAAGTATAGCAACAATATCTGCAGTAGGAGTTTATTTTCTCATACCTTTTGTTAATATTGTATTTATTTTGTTTTTAAATATAACTCAACCGGAAATTTAAAATGGAAATAAGAATAAGGTCAAAACACATAATAACAATGATTGTTGGTTTAAGTATAGTTTTACTAGATTTTATTTTGTTTTTTGGGACTAATTCAAGATTGTTTAGGCCATTAATTGCTTTGGGTTTGTTTATAGCTTCTTTACAGTTTTGGTTAGATATACTTAGAGAAAATAAAAGACAAAGAGAAATAGAATTGAAGTTCATAGAATTTGTAAGAGCTTTAGTTGAAACAGTAAGGTCAGGAATACCCATACCAAAAGCAATACTAAGTGTTTCTAAAGCTGATTATGGTGCTCTCTCTCCCTATATAAAAAAATTAGCTAATCAAATAGAATGGGGAATACCTTTACATGATGCTTTAAAGAATTTTAGTTTTGATTCAGGTAATAAAGTAATTAAAAGGTCTATAGCTATAGTTATAGAAGCTGAAGAGAGTGGTGGTAATATTGACCAAGTTTTACAATCAGTTTCTAATTCTGTTGTACAAATTCGAAGATTAAAAGATGATAGAAAAAGTGAGGTTTATTCACAATTAGTCCAAGGTTATTTTGTATTTTT
Organism: Candidatus Woesearchaeota archaeon; assembly: GCA_964359945.1. Classification (GTDB taxonomy): domain Archaea; phylum Nanobdellota; class Nanobdellia; order SCGC-AAA011-G17; family CAYHUM01; genus CAYHUM01. The sequence goes on from CAYHUM010000010.1 coordinate 10,870, forward strand.
TATTTTTATAGGTACTATGTTGGTATTACAAATTTATTTATTGCCTCAACTTACTGATATAGCAGATGTTTTAGTTGGTTTTAAAGGAGGAAGCTTTGAAAGTTTATTAAGTGGAACTGAGGAAAAGGGTTCTACAATAAACATGAGTACTTTGTTTATTTGGTTAATTTTAATACAAGGATTTTTTGCTGGTGTAATGATTGGTAAATTTTCTGAAGGAGAGTTAAAGGCAGGATTAAAACATTCTTTAATTTTAATGATTGTTGGTTATATTGTATTTACTTTTGTTGGTGGTGCTTAATGAAAAAAGGAGCCTCTCATATTGATTGGGCTATAAGCGTAGCTATTTTTTTAGTTTATTTAGTTACTTTATTTGTATTTCTCAAGCCAGTTGGTCAAAAAGAAGATTTGAGTGATTTGAACGTAATAGTTAAGAATAATTTAATTAAAGATACTCAATGGGAAATCAAAAAAATTCCTTTATTTCTAAATGCTACTGCTTTGATAGGTAATCGGGGCATTGAAATAAATTTTACAGGTTTTTTATATAATTGGAATACGAGTAATATATTTATTGTTAATGAATTTGGGAATAAATTAAATCACGAAATTGAAGACCGAGGGTTAAATGGAAAGTATTTAAAGTTTGATGCATTTTTAGAAAATAAGATTAATATATTTTTTATTTATGGAAGTACTGATTTAAATTTAGCTAATAGTGCTCCTATATCATCTACCTTTTTAACTAGTCCTAATGATTTTACATATATTTTTGGAGTAGCAGAAAATCTAGAAGGAATAAATAAAATAAAGTTCAATAATCTTGAAACATATAATACATTAAAAAATAAATGGGGATATCCAATTAATAGAGATTTTATAATAAAGATCTATAATGGTGAAATATTAAGTTATGAAAAATCTAGTCCTAGTAAAGATAAAGATGTAAATATAATAAGGACTAATGAATTTATTTTATTTGATAATGGAACTAAGGAGAATGTTATTTTAGAAATAAGAGTATGGTAAATAAAAAAGGTTTCATAAAAACACTTGAAGCAATAGTTGCCATAATTATCCTTATAGTATTTATAAGTGTATTCATAAGAAGAGATGAAATAATAAAAAAAGATGATGAGAAAAGTATAGTTGCAAGTTCTTTACTTAGTGAAATACAAGATAATGATATATTAAGAGGATGTGTTCTAATTAAGGATAAAAATTGTATAGATAATTACTTGAATGAAAGCATAACTAACAGATATTATTATAATTTTAGTATATGTGATTTGGGCGGGAGTTGTTTAGTGCCTAGTTTACCTAAAACTGATGTTTATGTTAAAAGCATAGTTGTTTCTTCTAATTTAACCACAAAAGAGTCTAGAATTATAAGAGTTTATTTATGGAACAGATTTTAACCGAAACATTTAAATAGATTTACTCAGAAAATTAAGAGAATGGGATTTTTAGATTTCATAAACAACTTTTTTAATGGATTTTTCCAAAAAAAGAAGCATGTAAGACTTGGTATATATGGACCTACAAATAGTGGAAAATCTACTTTAGCTAATAGAATTTGCCGTGATTGGATTGGTGAAGAATTAAGCACAGTAAGTAATATTCCTCATGAAACTAGGGAAATAAATGTAAAAGAAAGGGTAACTGTAAAGAGTGATGGTAAAAAATTAACTTTTAATATTATAGATACTCCAGGAATAGCAACTAAGATAGATTACGAGGATTTCTTAAAGTTTAAATTAAGCCCTAAAGAAGCAAAAGAAAGAGCAAGAGAAGCAACTAAGGGAGTAATTGAATCTATAAGATGGTTAGAAAATGTTGATTCTGTTATAGTGGTTTTAGATGCAACTAAAAACCCATATTCTCAAGTAAATATTACCATAATAGGTAATTTAGCAGCAAGAAATATTCCTGTAATAATAGCTGCTAATAAAGTTGATTTAAAGAAAGCGAATATAGAAAAAGTAAGGTCAGCATTTCCACAATATGGGGTTGTAGGAATTTCAGCTGAATTTGGAAATAATATGGAGGATTTTTATAAATCTTTGGTTAAATTGGTATAAAATGTTAACTCTACAATACTTACCGTATGATCAAATAAGAAACTTAAGTTCAGAAACTAGAATTAAAAAATTAATTAATCTTGTAAAAGAAAATAAAATATTATTATTAGAAGGTAAACTTAACCCATTTGAAGAAGCTAAATTAATAGAAAAGACCATGGAGCAAATTTCAAAAAGATTTAAAGGAATAGAAATATGTACAGTGTATCCTGAAAACAAAAATATAGAAATGTTTGGTAAATTAAGAAATGAAATTTTAAGATTATTGGGTCATAGACAAGGTTTAACTATAATAGGACCAGCAACAATAGTAAAGGAAATCAAGCGTGATCCTAACAAAATAGAATTATTAACAAAACCTTTAAGGAAATAAAATGCCTCATCAATGCGTAAGGTGCGGTACTCTGTATGAGGATGCATCTAGTGAAATATTAAAAGGATGTAAATGTGGTGCTAGATTATTCTTTTATATAAAAAATGAAGAGATAGCTAAAGCTAAAGCATTAACTGTAAATTTATCGGCCCCAGAAAGAAAACAAATAGAAGAAGATATTTCAGAAATAATTGAAGGTAAAATGGATCCTAGCTTACCTGTATTCTTAGATATAGAATCAATAAGGATATTAAAACCTGGACAATATGAGCTTGATTTAGTTCAATTATTTAAAGGTAAACCATTAATATATAAATTAGAAGATGGTAAATATATAATTGATTTAGTAAGTACTTTTAAAGCTAAAGAATTATGATAGATTCTGTAAAAAGAGATATTATAAACGTATTAAAAGGAGGCTATAGGGCTTTAAAAAATAAAGAAGTTGCCGAGTTAAGGGACTTAAGTAATCATACTATACATAATGCTAGTATTTTTCGTGATAAAGATTCAGTAAGTATAGCAATAATAATTTTTTCTTTATCTAAAATTTTGGAGAAAAATCAGTATAGGCAAGGCAATGAATGGAAAGGTTTCTATAAAGGATGTTTAAGTTTTTTGGATACTGCTAGATCTTCTCTTGATAAAGATAATTTTGAAAATTATTCTAATACTATGAGTGAATTTTTTAAGTTTATTTCAATATTTGATAGAAAAATGAATTTATTCATAGATAATGTTCTAGACAATGCTAAAATAAAAAAAGGTTGTAGAGTTTATGAGCATGGTATTTCTATAGGATGTGCAGCTGATTTATTTGGATTAACACATTGGGAATTAATGAATTATATAGGAAATACAACTATAAGTGATTATAATATTACTATGAGCATGAGTGATAGAATTAAAATGGTTAAGGAGATTTTTAAAATAAAATGAAAGCCTTAGTTTTTGATACTAGTAGCATAATAAGTCTTGCTTTGAATAATTTATTATGGATAATTAGGCCATTAAAAAAACAATTTAAAGGTAGTTTTATTATTTCAGAAGCAGTAAGACAAGAAGTAATTGATAAACCTATTAAAAATAGGAGATTTATGTTTGAGGCTTTAACAATAAAAGATATATTAAATGAAGGATATTTAAGTTTAATAGAGGATAAAGAAATAGAGGATAAAACTAAATACTTGGTAAACGTAGCAAATAATATTTTCAAAGCTAATAATAGTTATATAACAATATTACAACATGCTGAAGTTGAATGCATTGTTATTGCAAAACATTTTAATGCAGATGCGTGTGTTGTAGATGAGAGAACTTTAAGATTTTTAGTAGAAGATTACAATAAATTAGCAGATATATTAAAAAATAGATTACACACAAATATTGAGATAAATCAAGAAAACTTGAATATTTTTTTAAATTATAGTAAAGATGTAAAAGTAATAAGGTCAACTGAATTGTGCATTGCAGCTTATGAATTTGGAATCTTAGATAGATACATAACAGATAGAAAAATTCATTTAGAATTAAGAAAAACTTTATTAGAAGGAGTTTTATGGGGTTTAAAGTTTAGGGGTTGTGCTATATCTGAAACAGAAATAAATGATGCTTTAGGATTTTATGGACTCTTGAAAGGCTAATAAATCCCTATTAGTAATTTTTTGTTTGTTTTTTAATTTTTCTTCAACTAGTCTTGTTTTTTCTTCGATTTTATTCTTATTTACCTCATCAATCTTGATTTTCATATTTTGGAGCTCTACTAGTTTATTTTTAAGTAAAGAATTTTTATCTTTAAATAATTTTTTATGTTCAAGGAACTTGTTAAATAATTGCTCTTTTTCTATTTTTATTTCATTTATTTTTTTAATTGATTCAATAAAATCCTTATAATCCTTATTAGTCCTTAAATCTTCTTTAATTTTCTTGTTAATTTCATCTAATTTTGATTTTGAATAGTTTATATGGTCAGAAATTTGATTTATTTTATCATTAAGTTCTCTTATATCTTTAGTCTCTTCATATATTTTTTCAAGTTGTTTTATTTCCTTCATTATTTTTTGTTCTTGTTCAAAAGATTTTATTTCTGTTTCAATTTTTAATTGTAAATTATTAATTCTTGATTTTACAGAACTAGGATCTATATTATAACTATATTTTTTTAGAAATTCCTTTTTTTGATTTCTTATATCTTTTATTTGTGATATTAAATTTCTAAGTTCTTCTTTATGATCTGTTCTTTGTTTTTTAAGAATTTCTAAAGTATTATTTGATCTATCTTTTTCTTTTTTTATATTTTTTATATTATATATTAATTTTTTGATGTTTTTATTTAATTCTTCTTTTTTATAATAAGTTTTTTCTTTTTCTGAATCAATTTTATTTAATTCATTTCTTAAACTATTTATTTCTTTATTTAATTTATATAAATTCTGTAATAATTGCATTTTTTCCATATTATATATAATGAAATAACCTATAAAAAGCTTGCTAAATAGATCTGATATTAAGAAAAGCGAAAACATTAAAAATGTTTAAGTTTATATTAACCCCATGGGAACGCTGTTTAAGGATGTTTTAAAAGAAGGAGAATCTTTATTCTTAAATTCAGTAGCACTAGACTTTGATTATCAACCTAAATTAGTTCCTTACAGAGAAAATCATCAAAGGTTTATTGTTAGTTGCATTAAACCACTTTTCCAAGGAAGAAACGGTAAAAATATTTTTATATTTGGACCAAGTGGAGTAGGAAAAACTGTTTCTACAAAGCATGTTTTAAGTGAACTTGAAGAATATAATGATGTTATTCCTATATATATTAATTGCTGGAAAAAAGATACTAGTTTTAAGATTATAAATGAAATGTGTGAATTAGTAAATTATAAATGGGTACATAATAAAAAAACAGATGAGTTATTTGCTGATGTTTCTAAAATACTAAATAAAAAATCAGTTGTTTTTTGTTTTGATGAAGCAGATAAACTTAAAGAATTTGACTTAATTTACTCTATAATGGAGGATATTTATAAAAAAACTTTAATATTTATAACAAATGATAGAAATTGGCTTAATAGTTTAGATCCTAGAATAAGGTCTAGGTTAATAGCTGAAAATTTAGAATTTGAACCATATAAACTAAATGAAGTTGAAGGAATCCTAAAACAAAGAATGGAATTTGCTTTTGTTAAAGATTCTTTTGATAAGCAAGCATTTCAAGCTGTTGTTAAAGAAACTTTTAATAAAAAAGATATTAGATATGGACTTGCAATAATGAAGGATTCTGCAGAAATCTCAGAAGATTTAGGATCAAGAAAAGTATTATTAGAACATTTAGAAAGAGCATTAAATAAGGTAAATAATTTAAATGATGATGATTTAAGTAAAGAAGAAAAAGATATTTTAAGACTAATAAAAGAAAATCCTATGAAATCGGTTATGGATTTATTTAAGTTGTATAAGGAAAATGTAGAAGACATAAGTTCAAGAACATTTTATAGAAAAATAAATAAACTAAAAGATAAATATTTAATAGATATAGAACAGTCTGATGGGTATAATAGGATAAATTTAATCGAACAAACAAAGAAATTAGATGAGTTTTAGGATGGAAAGATATACCTTAGATAAAAGTTCATTAGAAGAAAAATTAAATAATTTAAAATGGTTAGGTAGAACCTCTGGTTTTTTAGGTGCTGCTTCTTTTCTTAGTTATATTAGAGGTTATCAATTAAGTAAAAAGAAGGAAGTTTTAGAAGCTAAGCAGTTAGTTAACCCTACACTTAATGTAGATTATTACAAAAATATATCAGATGCTCATTATATTCTTGGATGTTTTTACATTATAATGTCTATATTAATATATAAGGGTTCAATTTATGTTAAAAGAAAAATCCAAAAATTATAATTTTTTAATCTTAGCTACAAAAAAACCATCAGTATCATTGTCTTGAGGCCATAGCCTTAGACATTTTAAAATTTCTTTACTATATTCACTATTTTCAAATTTAATAATAGGTTCACTTGATTTTAATTTTAATTTAATTTTTTCTAGCTTAGCATTTTTATATTTATTTAGCAAAAAGTCTATTACAGATTCATTTTCTTCTGGTTCTAGGGAACATGTTGAATAAACTAAAGTTCCTTTTTCTTTCAGATTTTCAAATGTAGCTGAAATTAATTTTTTTTGTAGATTACTTAATCTAATAACCATCTTAGGATTATACATTTGTAAAGTTTTAAGTGATTTTCTTATTGTTCCTGTTCCTGAACAAGGTGCATCAAGAAGAATTTTATCAAATTTAAAATTTCTAAAAGAAGCACCATGCATTAGTGTAATAATAGTATTAGCAACTCCACATCTTTGTAAGTTTATTGAAAGTGCTTTTATTCTTGTATAATCCACATCATTTGCTACAATTAAACCTTTATTTTTCATCATTGATGCTATTTGTGTAGTTTTACTTCCTGGAGAAGCTGCTATATCTAAAATTAAATCATTTGATGTTGGTTCTAAAACTATTGGAGGTATCATACTTGCTGGTTCTTGGATGTAAATATAACCAAGCCTATGTTCTATTAAATTTCCAATATCTCTTCTTATTCCTTCAATCCAAAAACCTTCATTGCACCAAGGAATTTGAGTTAGTTTCCATTCTTTTTCAAGTCTTTTTTTAAGTTCATTTACAGAAATTTTTATTGTATTTACTCTTATTGAACGTTTAGGAAATTTTAAAGAATATTCCATAAATTTATCATAATTTGTTAATTTTTTATAACGTTCAAGAAAACTATTTTTTATTATTAACTTTTGTTTTGTCATATCTTTTTTAATTTCTTGGCTAATTCTTCTGTTTCTTTTAATAAAATCTCAATTTTCTTGATACCTTTTTCCCAAAATTCTTTTTTTGTTATGTCTATTCCCAATTTTTTAAAAATATTTTTTGGTGAATCTGAAGACCCTGAAGATAAAAATTCTTCTACTTTTTTAATAAATTTAGGATCTTTCTTTACTGAATTTTGAAGTGATTTTGATATTAAAAGTCCACTTGCATATGAATAATTGTAAAAAAATCTTCTAATATGGCCCCAATGAACCCACCAATTCTCTGATCCAGGAGATTGTTCTACATAAGGGCCCATATAAGATTCCATATTTTTTCTAAATAATTTTCCTATATTCTCTTTAGACAAATAACCTTTATTTCTATATTCTTGATGTAATTCTTGTTCAAATTTGTAGCATGCTATTTGTCTAAAAATCGTTGATATGTCTCTATTAAGTTTTGACATCATGATAGCGAGTTTTGTTTCATCATCTGCTTCTTTAAGGATTTCTTCAAACACAAAATCTTCCATGAAAGTGCTGGCTACTTCTGCTGTTGATAATGGTGTATAGAAATTTAAAGCATTTTGTTTTTCTTTTATAAGTTCATTATTAATCGCATGACCAAATTCATGAGATATGGTTAGAATATCATCTATTTTATTTGTGTAGTTAAGAATGACGTAAGTAGGATGAGAAATAAGATAGTGAAAACACATCGCACCACTAATCTTGCCTTTTTTTGGGTAAACATCTATTTGTCCATTTTTCTCAAAGTTTAGTAATATATCTGCAAATTTTTTATCTAATTTTTCAAATGCATTATAAATTAACTTAATACCTTTTTCATATGAATATTTCTTATTTAAATTTCCATAAGTTACATTTCTTTCATGATATTTTAATTTTTTAATTCCCATTAATTTGGATTTTAATTTATAATATTTTTTAGAGACATTAAATCTTTTAGAAATTGTATTTACTAAAGTATCAACGATTTCTGTTTCTATGTCATCATTTAAATGCCTGGCAAAATCTGGTCTATTAATTTTTCTTAACTCATCATTTATTTTTTTATTTTCTAATACAGAGTTTAATTCATATTCTGCAATTTCCACGTATTTATTAATAATATCATTAAAAGCTTTTGCTGCTGAATCTCTAACTTTTTTATTTTTACTGTCAAATAATTCTAATATCTCTGAAAAATTTTCTGTTTTTTTAGTTCTATCTTCTAATAAAACTTCTCTTTCTTCTTTAGATAAAAGGCTAGAAACCATGTCAACCCAATTTCCATATGATACATTATCTTTAAGATTAAGTATTTTTTCTTCTGGTTCACTTAACATATATTTTGATTTTGCAAATGCTCTCTCTAAAAAATGTCTGTAATCTTTTAACCCTTCATAATTTAAAAAATTATTTTGTAATTTTGGATCTATTTTTATTATATTTAATTTAAAAAATAGGATATCATTCTCTATTTTTTTACTAAAATTATCTACTTTGTTATCTCTAGCTTTTAGTTCTGGATTATTTTGTTCTTGTGCAGTTCTTAAAGAGAAATAATATCCTGGTTTACCACTAGTACCATAGTATCTTACCCATTTTTCATATTCATCTAATGCTTGTTTTAGAGTTTCTGCGTTAGTAAGATAATCCTTTCTATTTTTCCATTTATTTATAAAATTGTAACCTTTTTCTTCAACTAATTTAAGTTCCTTTTCTATTTTAGGATCATTATCGGTTTTAAAAAGTAAAGTTAAATTCCATGTATATTTTGTATTTTTAGAACTTTTCATTTTATTTGTATGCGCCAGCCGGGATTTGAACCCGGGTCGCGAGCTTTTTACATTCATTGGCAAG
>CAYHUM010000011.1:0-19941 GCA_964359945.1 Candidatus Woesearchaeota archaeon
TTTTGTAGTGTTAATTTAGATGGAGAAAAATGTGCTATGAAAATTAAAGATGAAACCAATGGAGCTGTTGTATGTGGTACTTTATATCCTATTTCTGAAAAAGTTAAGAAAAATAGTAAATGTATAGTTTGTAATAATAAAGCTAATTTTATGGTTTATGTAGCTAAGAGTTATTAAACCTTTAATAGTTTTTTTGAAATCTTCTCTAATTTACTAATATTTTTTTGATCTGAACCTATATGATTTTCTAAAAAATAGTTATATAAGTCTAATTGATGCACTAATTCAATAGATGTTTCAAGTTTGTTAAGATCAAAACCTTTTTCCTTAACATATCTTTCAAATTTTTTATATGCTGTTGCTGAATCATCTTTAGTTGATACTACTCCAGCTTTTTTAGCTTCTTCTAGCAAGATGCAATAAAATGTTGTATTATTGCTACCATCCAATTTTATACATTCTTCCATATATTCCGTTTCATACATTTTTATTAATTTTTAGCTTTTTTACTCAAACTTTCAAAATAGCCTTTTAATGCCTCATAATTTACTTTATCTTCAGAATTATTTTCTTGCACTTTAAAATCTTCAAAACTGCCGTTAGAGTTTACTAATAAATAATAACTATAAATAGATTTATTTGTACCCTCATCCTTAGGAGCATAATTTTCTATAAATGTTATTTCTTTACCGTTTAGATTAAATTCAAGATGACTTGGAGATTTTTTTACTAAGTCTTGAGGTCCATTATTTTCTAGTTCTTTGATAAGATTTTCTAATGTACTCATCATATTTAATAATCATAAAAAATTTATAAATCTTTCTTTTTATTAGCTTAAAACAAAGCAAATATTTAAATATAACCATTTCTTAAATATAATAGGGGGTATACCACATGGAGAATAAACAACTCGTAGGCAAGATATCTCATTATTACCCTAAAATAGGGGTAGCTGTTGTGGATTTAACTGGAAATTTAAAAGTTGGAGATAGAATTTTAATAGAAGGGCATGATAGCTTTGAGCAAACTGTAAGTTCAATGCAGATAGATATGAAACCAATAAAAGAGGCTAAACCAAAACAAAGTATAGGCTTAAAGGTAGAGCAAGAAGTTAAAGGAAAAGCTATGGTTTATAAGATTTAATTTTTTTATATATTTTATTTTTATTATTAGTAAGTTTTATAATACTTAACATTATACATTTTAAAAGATAAAATGAGCTTAGATGATTATTTAAAGAATGCCACTAAATATTCGATAAAGGGGTTAAAAATGGGGGCTTCTATGGGTGCTGTAGGTGGATTAATATATACTGTTTATAGATCAGATATCATAAATAATTATTTTAATTATAATTTAGAAGGATTTGATCTACCTGATAAAATTATTTTTGGTTCAGGATTTACCTTACTATTAACTATTCTTAATACTATAAATTGTGCGGTTAGTTTTGGAGTTTCTGGAGGAGTAGTAGGCGGGGCTTATGGGTTAGGAAAACAAAGTGTTAAGGATATTGAAAAGATTATATCATTCTCTGAAAGTCAGAAAAAATCTAGAATATAATTATAATTAGCATAGATAATAAAAGCATATTACCAAAATCAGCAATAGAAGTTGTTATTGGTATTAAAAAATTATTTGGATCTTCTTCTTTTTGATAATAATACAAACCAAAATAAATACTAATAAAAAATAAAATAGCAACTAAGATCATAGAATCAAGTAAAGCAACTAATAAAACCTTAAGGGCTATTAGTAAATTAAAAGTATAGTTTGAAAATAAAGATACTATTAAAGAAAGGATAGCTGCAAATAATGCTGTTAATAATGCTATAGACAATATCTCAAAGAACAGGTTAGTTAATTTTTGATTAAATAATTTTTTCTTATTTAATAGACCCTCATGAAGCATACTTGAAAATTTAGAGGAAACTACAATACCATAGTCCCCAATCATATCATTAAGAATTGGCAATAAAACTATTAATGGAATTAAAGCAATAAAATTGTTTTTTATGTACTCCAAAGAAACTCCGCCCACAGAACTTATTATTGAAGCTAATAATAAAATCTTTATAGATTCCTTTATTATTGTTTTTGATACATGGGAATGGGGGCCATATTCTTTTATGTAAAATAAAGTTCTTTTAGAAATTTTATGTTCTTTATGGATTTTATGCTGTAAAGGATGATATTTTTTTCTAGGTAAAATTCTTAATTTCTCTAAATTTTTTATAATGTCTATTCTCATATTAGTAATAATACAATTATTACTGAAGCTATGCTTACTATGTCTCCAGTAGATGTTAGGAAAGGACCCATTATATTATTTGGATCGTGACCTTTTTTAAATAAATAAAAAGTAAAGAATATTGATAATGGAATTTCTATGGCATTTGCAAGAATTCCTGCTAATAAAGCAAGTAAGATTATTTCAAAATAAACAACTTTAAAAATTAAATAAGTGAATAAAAATGCTAATAATCCAAGGCATAAAGAAACAATTATTACAAGTAAAAATGAAGCAGCTATATTGCCTTTAATTATTTTATTTTTTGATCCATCATCCTTAATTACTTTTAAGAATAAACCAGAAGTTATTCTTGAAGATAAAGTACCGCTTATATTACCACGCATTTCTAGGAAACCAGGCAATAAAATTAAAATTCCCGGAATAAGTAAAATTTTATTAGTATAAATAGCCAATAAAGTTCCTGCTATAAGACCTCCTATAATAGAAACAATTTGTGCAGAGAAAATCTCCTTAAAATTTTTATCTATTACACTCATTTAAATACCTCTTTTATTAATAACCATATTTTTACGTAAAATGGTAAATTTGTTACTTTAATTTCTAACTCTCTTTCAAGTTTATAAGGATTATTATTCTCATCATCATACTCCATAATTATAGTTATGTTTTTATCTACAAAATTTCTAGAATTTAAAGCAATTTCTAGATTCTGAACGCCACTAAATTTATCCTTTGCAAATATTTGTTTATTATTTGTGTACACTTTTAGGTTTTTAAGTAATGTATCTGAAGTAAATAATAAATCTAAAATAAAACCTTCATCATAACTAATTTCTTTTGGATAATCAATTTTATTTATTTTTAAATTAGGCTCTTCATAAATTCTTATAGGTAAATTTCTTTGTATATTAATTGCAGAATTTTTTAGAGTTATAGTAAGCTGATTTGTATTAATGTTTATTGGAACTTGAAAGTTTAAATTAATATTTTCACTTATACTTAAATCAAAATTTTCACAATTATTTTGTACACACAAATCAATATTATTTAAGATAGTATTTCCTATATTTCTTACATCACAATTTATAAAAGCATTTTCATATATATAAAAATAAGGCTTACTTGTTTTACAATCAATAGAAACATCACTTGAGAAAATTTTTTCTTCTTGACCAGAAAATAATTTTACATATTCTTCAGCTTCACTTAAACTATAATAATCAAAAACATCACTATACTTAATTTCAGTATTTTCTACTTCATTGAATAAATCCTTAATTTCTATTTTTGTTGTGTAAATATATTTTACATCAATGTCAGAAGGGATTTTTACTATCCAAAAAATTGATTTTTTTTCATTTGGTTTAAGTAAAACATGTTTAGAACTTTTTTCAGTTAGTCCAGGAGCTATAATAACAAATAAATTTATTGCTATATAAAAATTATTAGGATTATCTATTTTAACTTCTACAGGAACAAAGCTTCCTTGTTTAACACTACTTTTTATAGGGGTTAATGTAAATGAAACAGGACTTGTAATTTTACTACCCTTACTTATTAAATTAGATTTTACATTTAAATCATGAGTTGTTAGCCTAGCACTAATAGATTTCCATTCATATTTAACAGAAGGTTCATTACTATCTATAGATTCCATTAATTTTACATGGCTAGGATCAATCCATCCATATTGAGCAAATGTTACATCATAAGGAATCCAACCATAACCAGGAAAATAAACTTCAGCCCATCCATGAGGACTCCAATCATAATTAACATTACTGTAAACAGTACCTGAAATAAATCTTGCTGGAATTCCTAAAGATCTTAACATAGAAATAAATAAATTTGTAATTTCATCACACACGCCTTTTTTATTGTCTAAAACCCATGAAGATTTTTGAACTACATCTGCGGTTAAAGTAGTTAGATTATAATTTATGTTTGTATTAATCCAATCACCTATTTTAAAAACTACTGTAAATAAATTACTTTCACCAGCTGCTATAGAATTAGCTTGGTTTATTATTTTTTCATTTATATCTATGAATTCTGAAGCTTCTGTATAAGGTTGTAATGATGAATCTATACCTCTTAAAGGAAAATCAATATGTTTTATATTGTAAAATTTATTATAAGTTTTAATATTGCTATCATATCCATAATCAATTACTCCTTGTACATTTTCCCATTGATATATTAATTCATTATTTGTAATGTAAGTTGCTGTTGGAGATGAGCTATAATCTATACCTAAAACATCTTGTAATTCATAATCTTTTGGTATGAGTAAAATTTTTGCTTCTAGATTATTTACGTTGTTACTTAATTCAATTTTACTATCTAAACTTGTTCTTATGACTAAATCTGAATAATCATTAAAATTTTCTTCTTGTGCATTTACTAAACTAATAAATATTAATACTATTAGGATTAAACTTTGTTTTTTCATTTTCTGAATGGAAATATAACTTTTTTTAAATGTTTTTCAAAGAAATCTAAATGACCAGCTCCTGTTAAAATCAAAATTTTTCCTTCCTTAAGGGCAATTTTTCTAATAATATTAAGCATAAATTTTCTTCTTGCATTCAATTTTTTAAAATCAACAAATTTTTTTAATATATTACTGTCTAAATTATCATATTTCCATTTATTTAATTCTTTCCAGTCATATCTCTTAAAAATACTAGAAATATCTTTTCCAGCTTGCTTTAATCCTTTTTTAGTAACTGACTTCTTAAGTTGATCTCCATATTTATTGGTATCAAAAAAATCAACCTGTTTTTTATTTTTAACCCCCCACTTGTATGCAAAAATCATTTCTTTTGGGAATTTTTTGATTTGATTGCTATTTATATTAATCTCTCTGTCTATTTCTACAAGAATCTGGTCTGGATTAATTTTCTTAAGAATAGATTGCAATTCGTTCTTATGCTTTGGTAACATGTTATGTACTGTTCCGATAACATATATTTTTTTCATTTTACTTCTTTTTTTATATTATTTATAAATTTATTAAAATCTTTTTTAGTTATATTACCACCAACTGCAAATTCATGACCTCCACCATAACCATCTACATTAAATAAAGCTTTTTCAAGTAGTTTTTGTAAGTTAATAGATTTACTTCTCATACTTATGCGCATATTATCATCTTTTTCACGAGCAACTAGAATAATTTTATCTGGTAATTTATAAAGTAATTCATTTGCTAAGTCTCTAGATAAACTTATTTTTGAACTTGGATAAATAAAAACAAATAATTTTTCTTTTTTTACTTGGTCAAGAGCTTTTTCTAAGACTTGATTATACACTTTGTTTATTTTCTCAAACTTCTTTAATAAAAATTTTGCTCTTGGTGTTTCTCCTTCTAATATTTCAGTAGGATCTTCAATTTTATTTAGTATATTTATATTATTGTAAACTTCACTTGTTTTCCCTTTTAATAAGAAGGACATAATTTTGATTAATTTTCCTAAATTTGTTTCATATAAAATTTTTAATGGTTCTTTTACTTTATCTAAAACTTTAGGATATTTATCAATGAAATCATCTATAAATTCAGGAATAAAGTTATCTGCAACACTCCCAACAGTAGCAATCCATAATGAAGTTTTACTTATTTTATATGACCAATATGTAACTGGACTTGAATCATCTTTATCATAATTTAAGGGATTATAATAATGAACACCTTTCATGGGATATGGTCCATGATGGTCTATCCATAAAATAGGAACATGAACTTTATCTATAAAATCTTGACTTATTTTTGGTTTATCTAGTACTATAATTAAATCAGGAGAATTTTCTTCAACTTTTCTATAAAAACTAACATCTAATTCTGGGGGGGCTTTTACAATTACTCCTTTACTATTATTTGTATATTTTTTTAATAGTAAATAACTACAAAGACCATCACAATCATCATCATAAAAGAACAAAGGATTTTCAGCTTTTTTTAAGTAATTTCTTATTTCTTGTAGTTTAGCTTCTGGTATCATAATAATGCCTTCATTGCTTTTACTGCTTTTTCAGGATCATTAAAATCAGGTATATTATGTCTTTCAAGTAAATTAATACTATTTTTACTGAATTTTCCTCCCATATAAACACAAATTATTGGTTTACTTGGATATTTCTTATGAGCATTTATTACAATTTGAGCATCTTTCATTGTATTTGTCATTGTTTGTAGTGTTTGAATTACTATTAAGCCATATATATTATTTTGCTTCAGTAATTCATTTATAGCAATTTCATAATGTTCAGGCAACGCATCTCCTACTATGTCCAGAGGATTATTTCTTGAGTAAGCAGGATGTAATTTTTTATCTAATTTTTTAAATATAGATCTTTTTATTTTTGCTAATTTAATTCCATAATAAGAACAATAATCAGATGCTAAAACTCCAGGACCACCACCATTAGTAATTATAGCTATGGAGTTTTTTCTTAATCTAGGTTGTTCTTCTAAAGCTTTAGCTATATCAAATAAAGCTTCAACTGTATTTGCTTCTACAATATTACTTTGTTTAAATGCAGCTTTATATATTTCATAATTAGAACTTAAACTTCCTGTATGAGAACTTATTGCTTTTTTTCCTTCTTCTGATTTTCCAGCTTTTATTATAATAATTGGTTTTACTCTAGAAACTTTTTTAGCTACCCTCATGAATTTTATTCCATTTTTTATACTTTCTATATACATTGTTATTACTTTTGTCTCTTTGTCATTTAATAAATATTCAAGAAAATCAGTTTCATTTAAATCAATAGCATTACCATAACTAATTATTTTACTAAAACCATATCTTTGTTCAATACTCCAATCTATTACAGAATCTGCTAAAGCTCCAGATTGAGAAATAAAAGCAATATGACCTTTAGGGGGCATAGAAGGAGCAAATGAAGCATTTAAATTATTTTCAGTATTTATAATACCTAAACAATTTGGTCCAATAATTCTAATTTTTTTTATATATTGTTTAATTTTATTTTGTAATTTTATTCCTTTTTTACCTGTTTCTGAAAAACCTGCTGAGATTATTATTGCATATTTTATTTTCTTTTTTATGCAATCTTTTAAAATTTCTGGAACTATAAATGATTTTACTGCAATAATAGCAAGATCAATATTTTCTTTGATATCATTAACATTTTTATAACAAGGTTTATTTAGAATTTTTTTATGATTTGGATTTACAAGGAAAATTTTACCTTTAAATGGTTTACAGTATTTAGTTTTAAAAACTCCTCCGGATAATAAATTTGTTACTATATCATTGCCTACTGTTTTTTCTTCTGAAGATGCTCCTATTACAGCTATTGTTTTAGGTTCAAATAAGGTTATCATATTATTATTTTTGCATCTACCACATAAGCTCCTTTTTCATTTATTATTACAGGATTAAGATCAATTTCTTTAATATGATTGTCATGATAAACTAATTTTTCTAGCTTTAAAATTAAATCTACTATATAATTAATGTTTATTTTTTTATGAGTTCTATAGCCTTCTAATATCTTATAACCTTTAATTTCTTTAATCATTTGTATAATTTCATTTTTATTAGGGTTAATTCTTAATGAAAAATCCTTTAGAACTTCAGTAAAAATACCTCCTAAACCAAATAAAAATACACTACCAAATTGAGAATCTTTTTTAAAACCTACAATAACTTCTATTCCACTAATATACTCTTGTGCAATTACACCGTTAAACTTAATTTTATTTTTTTTAGCATTTATATTTATTTTTTTATAAGCTTCTATTACTTCTTTTTTATTATTTAAATTAGTATAAATTAAACCTAAATCAGTTTTATGTAATACTTCACTAGAATTTATTTTTAATATTACAGGAAATTTAGTAATTTTAAAATTTTGGTTCTTTATAATCTTATATTTAGGAAAATTAATTTTATATTTTTTTAATAAACTTAATGTTTTTTCTTGTCTTAATAAGATAATAATCACCTCTTTTTCCTCTTTATAACTAAGTAAACATGACTAATTAATAAATATTTGGCTTTTTAGTGGATTAATTAATAATAGCAAGGTTTAAATATAAGTTTAATTCTTTAAGATATTATAAAAAAGGTGCTTTTAATGAAGGATTATAAGAAATTTTTAATTGTTTTTATAGTTTTATTATTTAGTATTATTTCTATTAAATCAACTTCGATACAAGCTGCATGTACAACTGCTGCTGATTGTGGTGCAAGTTATTGTAGTGGAGATTATTATGTATGTAATTATAAGTGTGAAAGTGGAAATTGCGTTGCTGATTGTTCAACTTATTGTACTTACGGTTGTACAGTTGGTGCTTGCAGTACAACTCCACCTAATACATGTACTATACCTACTCCTCAATATTGTGATACAGAATCTAAATGCACAAGTATAGGTGGGATATGGTGTAGTGGTTATTGTATATTCTCATCTTCTTGTTCGTATTGCAGTTCTTCTACTCCTTCAAATTGTTATACTCAAAATGACTGTAGTTCCGTAGGAGCTTATTGGTGTAGTAGTAATAATATTTGTTACTCTTCTTCATCCTCATGTTCAGGGGGTGGGGGAGGAGGTTCATCTTGTTCTTATAGTAGTCCATCATATTGTTATAACCAATCAGCTTGTACTTCTGTAGGTGCTTATTGGTGTTCTAATAATAATCAATGTTATCAAACTTCAAGCAATTGTCCTTCGGATACTGGGTCCTATACTTGTAGTTCAACTTATCCAAATTACTGTTTTTCTTCAGCTTCATGTACAGCAGCAGGTAATAAGTGGTGTGATGGATATGGCTGCACTTCTTCTGGTTCTACGTGTACGGGTGTATACACTTGTTCATCAACTTATCCTTCATATTGTACAACTAAGGAACAGTGTACAGGTGCTGGATTAAATTGGTGTAATAATTACTGTCAATCATATTCATGTCCTATTTGTAGCTCATCGCAATATTGGAATTGTTACACATCATCTGAATGTAGTAGTGCAGGTGCTCAATGGTGTGGAACATATTGTTCAAGTTCATGCCCAGTATGTAGTTCATCTTCTCCATGGAATTGCTATACACAATCATCATGCACAGGAGCGGGAGGAAACTGGTGTAATAATTACTGTTCTTCATCATCATGTCCAACATGTAGTTCATCTTCTCCATGGAATTGTTACACATCATCTGAATGTAGTAGTGCAGGTGGAAATTGGTGTAAATCTAATCCTTCAACTGCTGCATCTTATTGCTCTTCATCTTCATGCCCTTCTTATACATGCTCATCATCTTCTCCATGGAATTGTTATACATCATCTGAATGTACAGGTGCAGGAGCAAGTTGGTGTGGTACTTATTGTTCAAGCTCTTGCCCTACTTGTGGCTCTTCTCAATTATGGAATTGTTATAGTCAAGATACTTGTAAATCAGCAGGAGGAAACTGGTGTAATAACTACTGTCAATCATCTTCTTGTGCAAGTTGTACGAAGGAAAGTCCATGGAACTGTAATACACAATCAACTTGTACAAGTGCAGGAGCTCAGTGGTGTAATAACTACTGTTCTTCATCTTGTCCTACTTGTAGTAAAGAAAATCCATGGAATTGTTACACCAAAACAGATTGTACAAATGCTGGAGCATCTTGGTGTAATACTTATTGTCAATCATATTCATGTCCTACATGTAGTAAAGAAAATCCATGGAATTGTTATACTGAAACAGATTGTAAAAATATAGGAGCATCTTGGTGTAATAATTATTGTCAAACATATTCTTGCCCTACTTGTAGTAAGGAAAATCCTTGGAATTGTAATAGTGAATCAAGTTGTAAATCAGCAGGTGCAAATTGGTGTCAATCATCTGGTGGTGGTCCTTCTGCTTATAGTCTACCTAATTATTGTACTACATCTTCATGTCCTTCATATGTATGTAGTTCTGCATCTCCTTGGAATTGTTATACTAAAGAAACTTGTACTACATCAGGAGCCCAATGGTGTAATACTTATTGTTCAAGTTCATGTCCTACTTGTAGTAAGGAAAATCCTTGGAATTGTTACACACAATCAGAGTGTAATAGTGTAAGTGCTCAATGGTGTGGTACTTATTGTTCATCATCATGCCCAACATGTAGTAAAGAAAATTATTGGAACTGTTATACTGAAACTGATTGTAAGGGAACAGGAGCACAATGGTGTAATAATTATTGTTCATCATATTGTCCTACTTGTAGTAAAGAAAATCCATGGAATTGTTATACTGAAACAGATTGTAAATCATCTGGAGGTTATTGGTGTCAATTATTAAATAGTGCTTACACAACATCAGGAAAAAGTTCAGGTTCATCTTATTGTAGTTCATATAGTTGTCCTACTTGTAGTAAAGAAAATCCTTGGAATTGTTATACATCATCTGAATGTAGTAGTGCAGGAGCTAAATGGTGTGGTACATATTGTAGTAATTATTGTCCTTCTGTATGTGGTAATTCGATATGTGAGACAGGAGAAACTTCAACGAGTTGTTCAAGTGATTGTGGAAAAGTAACAAGTTGTCCATCTCAAATAAGTATTTCATTTAATAATAATGTTCTTAATATTGGAGATGATTTTAATATGAAAATTTCTGTTACTGATAGTTCTGGAAACGGAGTAGCTAATGCAAATATAGAAATTTCAGGAACATCTGGTCATGATTCATTTAATGCTTTCGTAGCAACAGATAGTTCAGGAACTTATACATCTACAGGAAAGATTGATCAATATTCTCCACCAGGAACTTATGCATTTAGTGCAAAAACATCTATACCTAATTGTAATAGTGTATCTGCAAAAAACTCAGTTACAATAAATAGTAATGGTTATTGTGGCGATAATATATGTTCAAGTGGAGAAACAGCTTCTTCATGTTCGCGTGATTGTGGTTCTACAAGGGGAGAATGTCCTGCGAGTAAACCATGTCCAAATGGAAAGACTGCAGGGTGTTATAGTTCTGGTTCAGGTTATTGTGTATGTGAATCATGCGAGTTTAGCCAAGAGCAATTACCTCCAGGATGTGTACAAGAAAAAGATCCTAACACAGGAAATTTGAATATAAAATGTGAGCATTCATGTCCACCTCCTCCATCAGATGTAAATACTTTAAAACAAAAATGTGTTGATTATGGAGGAAGTCCTGTATTTAGAGTAGATTATAAAGGATGTAATTATTTAGATTGTAGCTTTACTAATGATGAAGATTTCTATACAGGACATGAAAGATGTTTATCAGAAAAAGAAATTGAAGAGATAAATGCTAAATGCACTAGTTTAGGATTACCTGTAAAAATTAAAGTTAATGGTGATTGTAAGGTAGCAAGTTGCGAGCATAATTACGATGACACATTTAAATGTCCAAGAATAATTTCATCAGAAATACAAGATATAGAGGGTAAGTGTTCATTACAAGGATTAAAAGCAATACATGACTTTGATGTGAATGGTTGTGAATCTTTAAGATGTGGTACTCCTCAAGATTGTAGAAAAGATGTGCCAACAGAAACTTATGAGAAATGTAGTTCTTTAGGAGGAGAGATTATTATTTCTAAGGACATAGATGAATGTATAACTTCATATGATTGTATTACTAGGGGGGATGAAAGAGATGCAAATGTAGATGATATTAAAGAAATTCCAAGTACTACTGAATTATTGGCAATAGCATTTGCATTAGAAGATGTACGTAAAATTATTTCAGAATTTTCTCTAAAATCTGAATCTTTAGCTGATTATTATTCTAGTGCAGGATCTACTGAACAAGAGAAATTTGAAAGAGTTACATCTATGTTAAAAGCTATAGTAGAAAAAATAGACGAGATTAGAGACCATATAAAAGAGTTGGCTGAGACAGGAGAAGCTAATAAAGAGGATGTAATAAAAATAAAACATGAGATTAGTTATATTAATGATGTTATGCTTAAGGATATATTATATTTAATGCTGTCTAAATCCGATGAAGTTCAAAAAATTATAGAGAATAAGGAAGATGATTGTGGTTATGATTATGAGTGCTTTGAAAGAGCATTTAGAATATGTTCATCAGTAACATTCAAGCCTGAAAAAGAAAAAGGTGATAAAAGTACTTTAGTAAGAATAAATGGATTGAGCGATGGGAAATGTTCATTGCATGCTGAGTTACCAGAAGGAGAAGGACCAGCAGCAGGAGTTATCCCAGGAATAGACCCTCCTTATACTATGGATTGTTTAATAGAAGATTATGCTCATGGTATAGATAATCCTGAAGAAGATATTTTCCCTCATTGTACAGGATCAATGGCAGACCTAATAAATAAATATGCTTCTGAAAATTCACAAGAACCTATAACAACAGGATCAGTAGTTGCTTTCTTAAATAATAATAGAGGTATAAATAATTGTGTAAGTGAATTAGAATGTGCTAAGGTATGTGAGAGAAATCCATTTGATTGTGTAAACTATATTAATGGATGGATTGTACAAAATTCAGGACCAGGGGGAACTAGAACATTAGGAGATGCTCAAAAGTATTGTAAAGAAAATAATGATCAATGTAATGAATGGTTTTTATCTAGAGGATTTTCATTACAGGATTTAAAAGCTATAAAGAAAGTTGTAAGAAGTACTTCAATTACTGGTAATGTTATAAGGAGATAAAATGAATAAAAAAGCTATTATAATAATAAGTTTATTTTTAATAGTTGGTTTAGTAATAACTGGATGTAAAACAGGAATTACAGGAACTAAGGTAAATATTAAAAGTCAAGAAGATGCGGGAAAAGTAATAACTAATGTTAGTTCTGATATAGGAGATGTTTCTTCTAAATTAGAAGATATAAATAGAAAATTAGGATGATTTATTCATATTTAACCACACATCTAAAGTAATTTTAATAAATCTTCTAAACTTAAATCAGCTTGTTTCATTATACTCTTTAAAGTACCTTTGGCTAGTTCTTTATGTAAAGGAACAGGAATTGTTATTTTACCCTTATCAGTAAATTTATTAAGAATTGCATGACTTCCTTTAGTCCTTACATGAACAAAACCAATTTTAGAAAGTACTTTAACTATATCTTTACCTGATGCTACTGGCAGCTTTGGAATTTCTAGTCACCTCTATTACTGAAAATAAAGGACTTTCTTCACTTAATAATTCGTCATATCTTTCAGGTTGTTCTTCTAAATATAATTCAATAGCTTCTTTGATATTTTTCTTGGCTTCTTCTATATTTTTACCTTGACTAGCTATACCTAAACTAGGACAATGAACAACATAAATAATACTACCATTACTTAATTTTTCCTTATTAATTACTATATCTATAAAATATTTATTTTTCATACTAATATTATAATTTTTTAGGTATTTAAATCTTTTGTTAAGAATATCATTTTTTATATTATTCTAAATTAGAGGATATAAATAAAAAGTTAGGATAACATATAGATTTATATATTTTAAGATATTTATTATTATATGGAGTTTAGAATAAAGTCATTATTAATTCTTGTATTTTTATTTAGTTTAAGTAACATTGTTTATTCTGATCCTTTATGTGGTGATACAATAAATACTAGCATAATTTTAACTGGAGATTTGTTAAATTGTCCTAACAATGGATTAGTAATAGGTATGCCTAATATAGAAATAAATTGTCAAGGGTATAGAATAACAAGTAGTGGTTCTGATAAGGGTTATAATGGGATTTATTCAAATTTACAAAATGTAACTATAAAAAATTGTATCATTTCGAGCTTTTCTTATGGTATTTACATTTCTTCTACAAGTAATAATGTTCTTCTAAATAATACCCTTATATCAAATAATCGTGGAATTTTTGTTTCTGGTTCTTCTAATAATAATTTGATGTCAAATGTAGCTAGTTATAACAATGAAGGCTTTTATTTTGAAGATTCATCTTATAATACTATTTTTTTAAATTCAGCAAATAATAATGCTTATGGTTTTCAGATTTGGAAAAGTCCTACTACTAATTACAATAACTATAATAATCTGACATCAAATGTTGCTATTAATAATAGTGCGAATGGATTCATAGTTAATGGATATTATCACACAATAGAATCGAATATTGCAAGGAATAATGGATATGCTGGTTTTGGTGTTGGCAGTATTCTTTCACAATGGGGGGCTGGTTATATTAATTTTGTAGGCAATATAGTAGAAAATAATAATATTGGATTTTATCTTCTTCCATTTTTTAGTAATAGTGTTTTAATTTCAAACACAATCCAGAACAATGGAATAGGTGTAGATTATGATAATGGAGGAAATAATTTTATATATAATAACTTCTTCAACAACACACAAAATGCAAGGCGTATTAGTACTATAGTGAGTAACTATTGGAATATTTCAAAAACACCTGGAACAAATATTATAAGTGGTCAGTATATAGCAGGAAACTTTTGGTCTGATTATAATGGCGTCGACAATAATGGAGACGGAATAGGAGATACAAATTTACCTTACACTTCTAATGGAAATATAAATGGAGATTATGCTCCTTTGGTAGCGCCAAATGTTATTAACACACAGCCGAAATGCGGAGATACTATTAATACAAGTGTAACTTTGACTGAGGATTTGAAGAACTCTACTGGAGGGACTGTTTGTCCTGGTAACGGATTGATTGTAGGTGCTGATTATATAGAACTAGACTGCCAAGGCCATACAATAACCGGTAGGGGCGTTCAGCCATATGCAGGAATCAGGGCAACAGCCCGGAAAAACATTATCGCCAAAAATTGTTTTGTCCAGATTTTTAACCAAGGCGTATCAATCGAAGCGACAAATAATAGTCTGATAATTAACAACACTGTAGTAAATAACGCTTTTGGTACCGGTTTCTATATTTCACTCTCCTCTTCAAATAATACCTTTTTACTCAATAATGCTATTAATAATTCGGCTGGATTTGTTATATCTCAAGATGCAAGATATAATCTATTAAAAAATAATACTGTGGTCAATAGTGTAAATGGTAATGTTGGTTTTTCCATACAGTTTAACTCGTATGGTAATACCATTACAGATAGTATAGCATATAACAATAATGTTGGGTTTCTTATATCCTCAGCCTCATCTAATATACTCTTAAACAATATAGCATATTCAAATGGCAATGGTTTTTCAATAGGTGGTTCATCTTCATCATTTAACAATTTAACTAATAATCTGGCCAGAAATAATATGTATGGATTCTATTATCAGTACCCAAATTTTACCTATTCAGATTCTAATACTGCCAGTAACAATGATTATGGTTTTTATTTGTTCTCATCTGATATGAATGCCTTTAAAAATAATACAGCAAGTAATAATACTTTCGGTTTCTATTTATCCCAATCGTTTAACAACACCTTGATACAGAATAAAGCGTTGAACAATAGTTATGGTGCCAAGCTAGAATATTCTTCTAACAACTCTCTTTCCGAAAATATGATAAATAACAGAGTCTATGGGCTCCATTTGTTTCCACAATCTTCAAATAATATCCTAATAGCAAATATTGTAATTGGCAATCGCGAGGGGATTGTACTTCAAGATTCTTCAAATGAGAATATAATTTCATCAAATCATATTCAAAATAATTCTATTGGTATTAATATTGTTGATGGACCATACACTTCTGATTCATTTGGAAATGTCATTTTCAATAATCTATTTAATAATACTAAAAATGCTAATGATAGAATAACCAATAACTCATGGAATATCTCCAAGACACCTGGAACAAACATAATTGGAGGCCCTTTTATAGGCGGAAACTTCTGGGGTGATTATTTGGGGGTTGACACTAATGGAGATGGTTTGGGTGATACTAACTTACCTTACAACGCAAGCGGTAATATAACAAATGGTGGAGATTATTTACCTTTAACAAATAAAATAAGCACAAATCCAGTTTTACTTGTTCATGGAATTTTTAGTGGTGAAAGTAGTTTTAATTCACAAATTTTTAAAGATGCAGGTTTTGATGTATTTATTCTAGATTATGGAGGTCTAAATCCTAGAGTAATTCATAATGGTGAAGAAACCATACTTCCTTTTATTGTTCCGCTTCTTGCAAATGGAGACATAAAAATATATTCTAATGTATTGAAGTCTGCAATAGATCAAGTAAAACTAAAATCTGGTGCTAATAAAACTGATATAGTTACGCATAGTATGGGTGGTTTAGTTACAAGATGGTACATAAATAATAATGGATATAGGAATGATATTGGAAAACTTATAATGATAGGTACTCCAAATCACGGATCTGATCTTGCTATACTAAGAGAGTCTGGTAAACTTATTGGGTCTGCATTAGGAGCAGTTGTAGGTCTGGGTGTAATTGAAAAATTATTCTCATCTTATGGAGGAAAGAAATTTACAGAATGGCTTGCTGGTCCTGCAGCAGAGCAATTGGAACCTCATAGTAACTTTTTACAAAGTCTAAATAGAAATAATGGAGCAGCTTTTCATAGAGAAGGAGTGGATTATTTAAATTCTAATTCAGGTATCGAATATTATACTGTTGCGGGTATATCACCTATTCCTACTTTTGTACATAAGAAACACATAATAATATTTGGTAAAGATTTTAGAGTTTATGAGTTTACACCTTATGGTGATGGTGTTGTTGCTGTTGATAGTTTATACCTTAATAATCAACTACTTATAAGTTTACCTGTGCCTTTTCATTTAGGAGAGGGAAAAAATTTGGAGGTTATAAATGTTGTTATTCAAATACTTAATAATAATTTAAACAATATCAAATCATCATCTACAATGTTAAGCCCTCAAGAAGAAAGCAATCTAAGTGCTCAGTGGACAGAGTCTATTGAAGATGAAATATTTAATATAGAAAAAGAGCATATGATTACTATAGATAATACGACAAAAAAAGCATATTTCATTATTGCTTGGTTAAATGATAGTAACAATTTGACTTTATCTCTAGTAACACCATCAAATGTAACAATAAATTCTAGTTCAGGGCTTTATGATAATCATGCAAAAGAAAATGTATTTGAATTATATGAAATAAATAATCTTGAGTCAGGACTTTGGAAATTAATTGTATACCCTGAATTTGTCTCTGGATCTGAAAATTATTCACTTCAAGTATTTTATGAGACTGATATGATTGCTGCTGTTGGAACAGATCAAGAAAATTATACACGTGGTCAAAGTGTTAATATAACAGCTTTTGTGCAACAATATGGAAACTTACTACAAGATATTGATTTTAAAGTTTTAGTAACAAAACCAGACTTAAATGTTGAGGAATTAGATCTTTATGATGATGGCATGCATGATGATTTTAACGTAAGTGATGGAGTCTATGGTAATACTTACAATAATCTTAGTATTGTTGGGTTGTATTATATTTCTGCCATTGCAAATATAACAATAAATGATAATAATTTCATAAGGCAATCTGGAACTGTATTTTCTGTAAATGCAATATGTGGTGATGCAACTGGTGATAATAAAATAAACTTACAAGATATAATATACCTAGTTAATTATATATTTAAAGGAGGTCCAGCTCCTATACCAATATTGTCTGGAGATGTTAATAAAGACGGTAAAGTAATTTTGACTGATATAATTTACCTTGTCAATTTCATTTTCAAGGGTGGACCAAATCCTTGTGCCTAAAGAATAAATTAAGAAAATATTCCTGAAATTAATTTTAGTATGTTTGTTATTATACTTCTACTTTTTTTATCTTTACTTTCTGAAGATTTATCAGATTTAACACTAGATGCTTTTTCTGTAGCTTCAGTTAAACTTGCAAATGCTCCTGGTGCTTTGGGAACTATATAGAAATTAGCACCTTTTTCAGATTCTTTATTTTTATAACCATACATTGTTATTTCTATTCCATCTACATTCCTAGGTAATCCTTGTTTTATTATTACTTCTTCATTATTTACCATGAATTTAGCTGTAGGTAATTTATCTATGGCTTCTATATCTGGATAAATAGAAATTAATTTAATTTTTTTACCAGAAATAATTAACTCATCATTTACAAGTAAATCTCCCAAGAATTCATTTTTAGTTTTTATATAAGTCATTTCAGTATCATCCTTAACTTTACATGCTCTTGTACAATAAGTAGTTTTACAGAATCTATCATCTCTACATATTTGTTTAGTTTTTTTATCTAGCTCACAAGGACTCCATATTTTACATTCTTTATCGAATATTAATTTACCTTCTTCTAATAATGTTATGTCTTCTGGTTCAAGATTAGTACATTCTATAGAAGAAATTACAGGTAAACTTGTATTGGTGCATTTATCTACTTTCATAAAGAATTCTGTAATGTTCATATCTGTATCAAAAGTCATTTTAAGCTTAAACATTTTATTCTTTTTAGTTTCTACAGAAGAATTTTTTGGAACAGTTCCTTTATTTGCAAATATGTTTTTTGTATCTACGTATTTACTTGTGGCATGTAGATTTACATTAAAGTCTTCTAGGAATTTATCCGTAGTCATTAAATATGAATCAGATACATTTGCATAAAAATCAATGTAATGAGTATAATCTTTTTTATAACAATTTTTTATGGATAAATTTACTAATTTACAACTTAGATCTATGCCTTTACAATAAACATCTTTATTTGCCCCAGTAATTAGTATATTATAGTCCCCGGAATCTTGGAATACCCCTATTTCTCCTACAAGTCCAGGATAAGAAAATTTAGCATTGTAATAAAATTGAGAGTTATTAACATAACTTGTGCCAAGCTGCCATGATACTTTTAAAGAACTTGTTTTACCTGTGGATTTTTGTTTTACAGTTACTGTACTTTGATCTGGGCGAAAATCACTTGCTTCTATATACAAACTACCATCATCACATGAAATTTTATCTATTTTTGCAGCATATACATTAGTAGATATAGAAAGTAATAATAAGATAAATACTATATAAATTAACTTCATTTACACACCTCTTTATGTAAAAAAGTAATTATAAGTTATATTTAAAGTTTTTTATTTTAGAAAAATATTTAAATTCTAAAGTTTTATATTTAATAATGCAATGTCCTAATTGTAGTTTTAATAATGCTGAAGAAAATATATTTTATGAAGTAAGGCATCATAATAAATTAAATTCTACAAGGTTTTTCAAGAAAGTAAATTTTTACTGTCCTAAATGTAAATTAAATAAAGACAGAGAAATAGAAATTAACCCTGCTGAATACCATCAAGGATTAAGGAAAAAATAATTTACTCAAATTTTTTTCTTTTATCTTTTTTTATGTTTTTAGCTATAATGAAGTATAGGAATAATGCAAAAATAATTATTAAAAATATTATAGAAATTCCAGTAGCTGTACTTCTAGGTCCAGTAAATGAACCTGTAATACTATTTAAAATTCTCTGGAAGAAGTTTGGTTGATTATCTTCTTCTGTTAAAATTTCTTGTGATTGTGATTGAGCTTGCGATTTAGATTCACTAGTTTCTTGTGTTTCTTCTGTGTTTTCTGGAGTAACAGTTGTTATACTAGGGGGACTTGGCGGACCACCTCCTCCACCTCCACCTGAACCACCAGAACCTCCGCCTCCAGATTGACTGCCTCCTCCATTGCTTGAACTACCTGATGCTGATAAATCTAATTCAGTTGTTCTGTCGTCACCACCAA
>CAYHUM010000012.1:0-19673 GCA_964359945.1 Candidatus Woesearchaeota archaeon
AATTAATAAATGGGGAACTATTGCTGTTCCTGGAAGGGTTTTAGATTATTTCATTGCAGTTACTAATGTTGATGTATTACCATCTGGGGATTTTGGGATTTTGGAAATTTTAGATAATTCTTTACTTAATTTAACTTATACAAGTCCAATAGCAGAAAGTGTTTTTGAAGAAGAAGAAATAC
This sequence comes from Candidatus Woesearchaeota archaeon, assembly GCA_964359945.1. Lineage (GTDB taxonomy): Archaea > Nanobdellota > Nanobdellia > SCGC-AAA011-G17 > CAYHUM01 > CAYHUM01. The sequence continues at coordinate 183 of CAYHUM010000012.1, forward strand.
AATACGTTTTTTGGAATTTAACAACACTACAACCAAGAGAAACCAAGATATTAAACTATAAAGTAAAATTAAATGATTCTACATCCATCGGTACAAAAATATTTGGGTCTGCATGTCGAAAAAATAAAACTGAATGTAATTGGTATGATTATAATATACCGGATTTGCTTGGATATCCTTCAAGTGAGCTTATTGCATTAATGCAATGTGTTGAAAACAAAATGGAAGCACATTCTCCGCAAATTCCAAAGGGGCAAATAACAACATGGCAAGGTAATCATGGGTGTGGACCATCAATGCATTTTGGTGGAAGTTGTGCAGGTTTTATTGGTGCTCTAGCTGTTGATTATGGGTTAGAAGATAAAGAGGCTCTTTATGGAGATGATGTAATAGACTTTGCTTATAAATGTGGAGCTGCTTATGCAGCATGTGAAAATGGGATTATAGGAAGAGTAAAATGTACTAGTGGTAATGCAGATCATGTTCATATTAATATAAACAGACCAGAATGTAACCCTAGAATAAACCCCCCACCAGATTGTGAAACACATAAACAAAATACAACACGCCCTGTAGATCCTAATGAAAAAGGTGTTGTAGCAAATAAATTCATTAAAACTGATCAAACTCTTGTTTATCCAATCCATTTTGAAAATATAGGAGAAGTGGAAGCTTTAGATATTTTTGTTACAGATGTTTTAGATTCTAATTTAAACTATTCAACTGTTCAACTTATAACTCCGAATGCAACATTTGATAGTAGTACAGGAATAATAAAATGGAGTCTTCTAGGAATTAATTTACAGCCAAATGAAACAGGAGTAGTCTTATTCTCTGTAAAACCAAAACAAGGACTTATATCAGGAACAGAAATAAAAAATAATGCAACAATACAATTTGAAATATTTGAAAATATAACAACAAATAATACACTAAATATAATTGATGATGTTGCACCTTCTTGCACTATGAATCCATTACCTAATACAACTTCAAATCCAAACTTCATTATATCATGGAATGGTTCTGACCTAATAGGAGAAATAGAATCTTATACCATATTTGTTTCAATAAATAATGGTGCTTATAATACATTAATTGATAGTACAGCTGATACAAGTTTTAATTTTACTGGCAATTATAGTTCTAATTACGGTTTTATTTGTATAGCTAAAGATACTGCAGGTAATGTAGAAATTCAATATCCTACTGCAGAAACTTCAATTTTTATCCAATCAGGATCTTTATTTACTTGTGGTGATGCAACAGGAGATAAAAAAGTTTTATTAAATGATATTATTTATTTGGTTAATTATGTATTTAAAGGAGGATCAGAACCAAAAATACATAAATTATCTGGAGATGCGGACAATAATAATTTAGTTAATTTAGCAGATATAATATATGAAGTTAATTACATATTTAAAGGTGGGTCTAAACCTAAATTAAGAACAAGTGCACCATTCTGTGTACAACCTTAATTTATAAATAATAAGAATTTCTCTATACTTATGGAAGAGGAAGAAAAACCAAGTATAATTAGAAAAGTAATAATAATTTTTATATCCATATTTCTTTTATTATTATTTTTGTCTTATTTATTATTTAATTCTCAAGTAAGAGATATATTTGAAAGTTTATTAGTAAGTGAAAAATTAATTGATAATAAAGTAGTTCTTAAGGATATAAATATAACTTTTACAAATGAATCTTATGATAAACTAATTAGTATATATAATGAAAATTTTGATAAGGAATTTAAAGTATGTTTATATGGGAAAATAGAAAATAATAATTATTTAATAGAAGAAGTAATTCAACCTAGAACTTATTTACAGACATTTAATTCTGTGATTGCTGATATTTGTGATAATGATGCTTTAATAGATTTACATAGTCATCCATTTAGAAGATGTATTCCTTCTGATGTTGATGTAAATCATTATTTAGAAAATAGAAAATATAATAGTAATTTAATTCTTGGTGTAATGTGTGAAAAAGATAGATTCTATTTTTATAAATGAGATAAGTGGATTATTATAACTTACTAGTCCTTACTTTTAACCCATTCAACTAATTCTTTGTAATTTTTATTTAAAAACCCTGAAATTTCTTTAGCTTGCTCAACTGTAACCTTATAACCTCTGTAGTTAGCATCATTTCTTATTTGTCTAAATCTTTCAAGTTTAAACAATTCAACAGAATTTTTAATTTTAGCCTCTGTTAATACCTTAATACTTGGTTCATGAAATTTTGCTTCATAACCTAAAATCCACCATTTAGCATCTCCTAATTCTCTAATAGACTCGTATAATTCACGAAATATTATTGTAGCACTTTCTTCATTTAAAGTTATATTTTTTACAACACTAATTATTTGTTGGCTTGATTGAATTAAAGAATTAGCTCTTGATATATCTGGACTTCTTTTAACTAATGATTTTTTATTTAAGTATAAATTAATTATTTCTTTTTTCATGGTTTAACCTCCAAAAAACCCCACAAAACAATACCATTAGCAATATTATTAAATAAATTTAAATCTATTGTTTTTCTATTGAACAAGTATAAATTAATTCTTCTATTTAATTGGCCCTCTAAATCTTTTAACTCAGGTAAATTAATTATTTGTAATTCTTTTATGTTATCCATTTCAATTGCTATATCTATATCTGAACCTTCTATATCTTCCCCTTTTCTAAAACTTCCGAATAATACTACGCATTTAGGAGTTTTAAATATGCCAAGTAATGAATTAATTATTTTATGATAATATATTAAAGATATGTTAAATACTATTTTATAAGAGATAAATTCAAAACTTTCTAGATTTGCTTTTATTCTCCAGATTATTCCTAGGTCAACAATTTGTATAAATTCTATTTCTTTAAGATAATTTAATATCCTACTAGCGGTACTTTTAGATACTTTAGCTATTCCCGCTACATCAGACAATGAAAATTCTTTGGTTGGATATCTAAAGAACAAACTTATTATTCTATTAATTCCAGTCTCTTGCTCAAACAATTGGTATTTTTTTGGAACAATTAGTTTCTTCATAGAACAATTGTTTCATTTAAGGACTATATAAACTTTTCGGTTTGGATTTTATTTTTATAAATAAAAGACAAGAGACATTTTTAAATTAAATGTTCTTAATCTTTCTAATAGCTTTAATAAAATTTTTAATATCATTATTAATATCTTCTGTTATTGAATTAAAAACAATTTCATCATCCACGCTACCATATTGATGTGCCATTATATTTCTCATCCCTTTTGCATCTTTTAGCTTTTTATAAAGCCCCTCATTGATTATTTCATGCTCCAATAATATCCTAAAAGCGTCAATATCATCTTCTGGAATTTTAAATTTTTTTTTAGCTATTACTATAAATGCCACATCAGTTACTCCCTCAACTATTTTTTCAAAATACCTCTCACAAGCAGCTTTCACTAAATTATTTGATTTATACTCCTCAAGTTTATCAGGAATAATATTAGCTAACTCTTTAAGGTATTTATTTATTTCATTAATTTTATCGTTTATCCTGTTCAAACTGCCTCACCCATAATTCTGTTCATCCTAATGAAATAGTCTTCATCTTTCAGATATCTTATCGTAAATGCAAGATTATCAAAATCTTCTCTTTTGTAAAGTATTTTATGGTTTCTTGCGATAGATCTTTTAATTTTTTGAGGAAGCATATTAAATACTTGTATGTCCACTTTTTCAGTAAACTCTCCAGAAATCCTTATCCTAAACTTTGTAGCTTCTTCTAGTGTGATATCACTAAAAACTACACAAATATCTATATCAGATCTTTTAGTAACCATTCCCTTTACATGAGATCCAAATAATAGTATAACCTTAATCCTATTCTTTAATTCATCTTTTAGAATTAATTGAACAGCCTTATCAATAAGTTTTAAGTTATCTGCATCCTTTTTAAGTTCAAAGTCATCTTCAATCTTAGAAATTTCCTTTATGAACCTTAGTTTTGGTCTTATATCCCTGCTTAATCTATTCTTTTCTGATTGTGTTAATGTAATACCATCTATCTGTTTAAGGATTATTTCTATTTCTTTCTTACCAAATACCTTTCTTGCGTCCTTGTTTAATTTTAAAATTTCTTTTAGTGCCACAATAACCACCATTTAGGTTATTACTAGGTGATTATTATATTTAAATCTTTCGATTATGTAAATACGCCGAGAGAGGGATTTGAACCCCCATATCCTTTCGGAAACAAGCTACCTAGTAATTTTTCCAGGTTCGCCTCTGTCTTTAAACAGAACTTGCGCAATACCAGGTTATGCGATCTCGGCTTGATAAATCATAGAAAAAATTTGTTTATAAAGATTTTGAATAATGTAATAGATAAGTTTATATAATTTTATATCTTATTTATATAAATGGGGTTAGAGGCAAGTTATAGTAAAAAAAGAATTTTATTATTAGTTATAACTACATTTATTTTTATTCTTTCTAACATAAGTTTCGGAGCAATTAAAAATTTAGAGGAAAAAATAATAATTGTTGCTGATCCTGTATGCGGTGATACTATTAATAGTAGTATGACACTAACAGAAGATTTATTAGATTGTCCTGGGAACGGTTTAATTATCGGTGCTAATAATATTACACTAGATTGCAATGGATTTAAAATACAAGGAAGTTACAATGGATATTATGGTATATACTTGAATAATTATAACAATATAAGTATTATAAATTGCAATATAGAGAATTTTAATCCTTATGCCATCTATGTTTCCTCTTCAAACAATTTCACGCTTAAAAATAACTTGTTTATAGGCAATGCTAATGGTCCTTTCATAGAAAAGGCTAATAATGTAATTATTACTCAAAACAATATTTCTAAGGGGACAACTTTATCCATCTTTAGAGTTAATAATTCAACTATAACAAAAAATATCTTGTCGGCTGATGGTACCGGTATTCAAATTGAAGGACCAGCTGAAAACGTAACTATAAAAGAAAATAGCATAACATCAAAAAATAGGGGGATGTATATAATTTCCTTTACAATTGGTTTAATAACAGATAATAACATACAAGTAAATAGTGGTTATATTGGTATGCATTTACCAGCTATTAATAATTTCACAATAAATGATAATAATATTACAAATAATCTAAGTGATTCTGGAATTGTCTTAACATTGGGCGCAAGCAATAATTATATATTCAATAATACTATAAAGTCCATACCATACAATATAGCGCCTCCACATTATGGAATGGGTGTTGGGTTTGCTGGAAACAACAACAAAATATGGAGAAATACTCTATATGGTAAGGGAATCTCTGAAAGAACAGACGGAGGACCAACAGGCACATATTGCATAGAAGTCGGCAACCGCTATTTAAACGGAGCAGGCATACAAAGGGCTCCAGGAGATTGCGGCCCAATGCCTAATGTTACAAACTTCAGCATCAATAAATCTTATAATACAACCATAGAATTCGACCCTTTTCTAACAGGCACTTTCTATCATCAATCTCCTGCAGATGCAATAGCAAATGGAAACTACTTTATCCCTCAAAACCTTATTATAGAGACTTCTTCAGGACCTTATTCAGAAAATATATTCATAGATAATCTCCCAAATACAATTATTAACTGCAATAATAACCTCCTAAACATTACTTTATTAGATAGTATAGGAATAACAGTTACAAATAGCCAAAATGTCACTATAAAAAATTGTATAATCCAAGGTTTACAAAAAAGAGGATTTGGTATATGGTTCGAAGGTTTATATAACCCATATTCTTCTTCTGGCAGTATAATAGAAGGTAATACACTCTTAAACAATTTTTATGGAATTTATGTTTCTGGTTTAAATAATATTATAGTAAAGAATAATTCTGCTATAGATAATTCTGCTGCCGATATAGGAGTATCAGGAACAGATAATACTATAGAAGAAAATACTGTATCATCATCTTACTGGGGTTTACTCATTCAAGCAGGTTCAAATCCAAGAGTATTAAAAAATAATGTATTTTCTAATACGTATGGTATCGGTTTTGCTGACATATCAAATACACTGCTATCTGAAAATATAGTTTACAATAATTCTTACGGTTTAAATTATAGAAATTCCAATTCAGGATTAATAGAAAAGAATACAATCAACTCAAATTATGAAGGAATACACTTTAAGTCTTCAACTAATTATGTAATTAGATTTACAAACATGTTTAACAACTCTTATAATGTTTATAATGAACAAGCTAATAATGTCTTAGCCCAATCTAATTGGTGGGGTACTGCAAATGGAACAAAGATTGCCGAATCTATTTATGATTATTTTGATAACAATCAATTTGGTGTTGTGGATTTTAGTCAATGGTTAGAAGAGTCATGGTCACCAGAACTAAAAATATTAACTTTATCATATTTGCCTATAACTTCACTCGGACAATTCTCTTCTGATCAATTTACTGCTATAGGAGGAAGCTCTCCTTATTCTTGGTCACTAGTTAATGGAACAATTCCTTCTGGTATGAATTTCTACCAAGATGGAATTCTTAACGGAACACCAACAAATGCAGGAAATTTCACATTCATAATAAAAGTTAGTGATAATAATAATACTGTAGCTGGAAAAATGTTTACTAAGCAAGTGTATGTTACTCTGCCACCTTCAGAAATTAGTATTCATAAATGGGGTGGTACTCCAGTACCAGGAAGAACTATAGAATACTTTATTGTTGTTGAAAACGTTGGTGATCTAACTGTAGGAAATTCTGAAATTATAGAACTAATTGACCCAACACTTTTCACATTATTGTCTACTAATCCTCCTGCATTATTTGTTGATATGAACACTTCTATTCCAATTATTCATTGGGGGATTTCTTCTCTAGCTCCAGGAGAAATAAAAGTATTATCTTATAAAGCACAGCTTAATGCTTCTACACCCCCTCTTATTAAAGTAACAGGAGGTCCTGTATGTTTCGTAGAAGTTACAATAGAGGATATTAAAAAATGCATCCCATTTGTAAGTCCAGAATTATTTTGTATAAATTCTTTAGGGATTAATGCAGTTATAACGAGCAATTACTGTAGTGGTCGTCCTGGTAGATCTCATTATGGTTATGATTGTGATAATGGACTTAGTAATTCAATCGTTAAGGCTGTTTATTCTGGTGAAGTTGTTAATATTGCAGATTGGAGTTATAAAAATGAAGATGGCACATTAATTAATGGTGGTAACGCAACATGGATCAAGACTTGCCTTCCTGATTTTCCGTGTTTTGTAACTTCTTATGGGCATATTAATACGAGTTTAAAAGTGAATGATCCTATAATATCTGGACAGACTGTTGGCACACTTTTTGATATTGTTGACCCGAAGAACTGCCCGGTTCCTGGCGACCAAAAATGTGATCACCTTGATGTAAAAATGTTTTGGTGGGTAGATAAGAATAATGATGGTATTTTAGATGGAGTTTGGTCAGATCACGCTTTTGATTTTGATAACTTTGAAATTGATGAGAACAGCCAAGGTAAAAAAACAAAATGTCCTTTAGAATATACAGACTGTCGTGTTGAGGTGAATTGTCTGGAAGTAAAATTTACATGTGAGAAAGTAACTGGAACCGATAAAAAAGCTCATACTTTAGCTGTACTAGAAAAGGCAAAAAATTGTATAACTAGCACTAAGATTATATGTAAAGATTATCCAAAACCAGCCTGCCCTCCGAAGGATCCAAATGAAAAAGGAGTTGTGAATGATAAATTCATCAAGCCAAATGAAACACTTACTTATACTGTTCATTTCGAGAATATAGGAACTGTGGAAGCCTTGGATGTGTTTGTAAATGATACGCTGGATTCAAATCTTGATACATCTACATTAGAAGTGTTAACCCCAAATAATACTTTTATACCTTTACCTCAAAATATTGAAGTAATTCTCTTAGAAAGAAACAAAACAAGAAATCAAACTATAGGTAACATAACTGTAAACATTACTATTGAAGAAAAATGGACTGCAACACTACAAGATAGAAAAATAAGTTGGAGACTTTTGGGCATAGAATTACAACCAAATGCAACAGAGAATTTATTATTCAGCATAAAACCTATCTCAGGGCTTCCATCTGGGACTGAAATTTATAATAATGCTACTATACAGTTTGAAATATTTGAGAACATAACAACAAATAATACTATTAATATTATAGATGATATTAAGCCTGCATGTGCTATGAACGCCCTGAAAAATATAACATTGGTAAGTGCGGATAAGAAATTTAATATTTCTTGGAATGGTAGTGATAATGTTGGAGAGATAGAATCTTATACGATATTCAGTTCTGTTAATAGCAGTGGTTTTTCCTTTTTAATTAATAACACAATAGATACTGAATTTAACTTTACTGCTGATGTAGGAAAGAATTACAGTTTCATTTGTATAGCAAAAGATACTGCTGGAAATGTAGAAATACAAGAACCGATAGCTGAAACCTCTACAACTGTTAAACTATGTGGTGATGCAAACAATGATACTAAAATAAACTTACAGGATATAATCTATCTAGTTAATTATATCTTCAAAGGAGGTCCTGCACCTAGTCCGTTACTTGCTGGAGATGTGAATGGCGACGGTAAAATAAATCTATCTGATATTGTTTATATTGTCAATTACATATTCAAAGGAGGTCCTGCTCCTTGTGCTTACCTACAATAGCTTTAATTCGTCTTATACCTTGTACTATTTTAAAAATAACAAATATATTTAAATGATTATATCTTAATTATTTATATGTATATTTATAATTTAGATACATCTATATGGTTAGATTATTATGAGAAAAGAGGTATTAATGGTAAACATGCTTTAAAATTAATAATAAAAATTATTTATGAAAACTCTATTATAATATATTCTGATCTTCACCTTAAAGAATTAAAAAATCTGGGATATAGTAATGATGAAATCAATGATGTTTTTTATATTGTTAAATCTACCAACATTAAGAAAGTTTATTTAAACAAAGAACAATTAAAAGAAGCTAAAAAATTATCCTATCAGAAAAAAATTCCAAGAGCAGATGCTTTACATGCAATATTAGCTAGGGATAATAATGCTATAATGATTTCTAGAGATAAACATTTTGAGAAATTAAGAAATATTGTAGAAATTAAAAAACCTGAAGATATTATCTAAACTCTTTTTCGATTTCTTCAAAAGCTTTTTCTCTGGCTTTATGGAGTTGTTTATCTGTAGTTTTAATCCTAGATTTACCATAAATTTTTATTGCACGTTGTAAAGCCGCTTCTTTTTCTAAATCTTTTATTTTATCTCTAATTGCTTCTCTTATAAATTCAGTTTTTGTTGTGTATTTATATTTCTTCATAATTTTATCTAAATCATGGGCAAATTCGTCTTCCAACTTTATACTTACAGTTTCCATATTACATAGTAATACTAAGTAATATTTAAACTTTTCGATTTGAGATAGCTTAACCAACCACAGCCTTAATTCTTCTTATACCTTGTCCTATAGATTCTTCTTTTATGATTTTAAATGATTTTATTTCAGAAGTATTTTTTACGTGAGGACCCCCACATAGTTCCATAGAATAATTACCTACTTTGTAAACTGAAACTGTTTCTGGGTATTTTTCTTTAAAGAAAGCCAAAGCACCTTTTTTTATTGCTTCATTGTAAGGCATAAATTCTTTTTTTACTTCTAAAGATTCTTTTATTTTTTGGTTAACTATTAACTCAACTTTTTCTTTTTCTTCTTTAGTTAATGGTCTTGGATGAGTAAAATCAAATCTTAAACGTTCAGGAGTTAAATCAGAACCCATTTGTTTTACATGCTTACCAAGAACATCAATTAAGGCTTGTTGTAATAAATGTGTAGCTGTATGTTGTTTTACTACTTTAATACCAAATGAACCTACACCACCTTTTTTAGATTCAACATTAGCTCTAGAAACCTCTTGATGTTTCTCAAATTCTTTATTAAAAGCATCTTCATTAACAATAAAACCTTTTTCATGAGCTAATTCTTTAGTTAAATCAAAAGGAAATCCATATGTATCATACAAATGAAATACTTCTTTAACAGGAATTTCTTTTTTCTTAAGATTTTTAATTATTTCTTCAAATTTCTTTAAACCTTTTTTAAGTATATCCTCAAATTTTTTATTTTCTTCTTCTATTACATTTATTATTTTATGTTTATTTTTTATTTCTGGGTAAGTATGCTTGTAAATATCTATTATTTTTTCTACTAAATGTTTAACATAATCTTTTTTTAATTCTAATAAATGAGCATGTCTTGCTGTTTTTCTTATTAATCTTCTTAGTACATAACCACGACCATCTTTACTGGGTTCAAGACCATCAGCAATTAAGAAACAAGAGGCTTTTAAATGATCTGCAATGATTCTAAATGATTTTTTATTTTGTGAATAATTATGAGTAATATTTTTTTGTATTTCTTGTATTAATGATATAAATAAATCTGTTTCATATAAAGAAGAAGTATTTTGTAAAACTAAAGATATTCTTTCTAAACCCATTCCTGTATCTATAACTTTATTGCTTAATAATTCATATTCTCCTTTTAAAGTTTTATTATACTGCATAAAGACTAAATTCCATATTTCTATAAATCTATTACAAGAACAATTAGGAATGCATTTTTCTTTTTTTTCACAAGGAACTTGAGTTAAATCATAATGAATTTCAGATGAAGGACCACAAGGACCTATATTAGTAATAGGACCCCAGAAATTTTCTTTATCAAATTCATAAATTTTATTTTCTTGAATGTAATTTTTCCATATTTGTCTTACTTCTTCATCTCTAGGAATTTTTTTCTCTCCTTTAAATATAGTAATATAGAATCTTTCTGGATTTAATTTAAATTCTTTAGTTAGTAATTCATATGCTAATTTAATTGCTTCTTCCTTAAAATAATCATTAAAAGACCAATTACCAAGCATTTCAAAGAAAGTTAAATGTGAATTATCTCCAATTAAATCTATATCTGTAGTTCTGAAGCATTTTTGTATTGATATAGTTCTTTTATATGGATTAGGTTGTTTATTTAATATATAAGGAATAAATTGCTGTACTCCCGCACTCGTAAATAATACTGTTTCATCTTCAAACGGTATTAATGAAGATGATTTTATTAGTTTATGGTTATGTTTTTCAAAGAATTTTAGGAATTTACTTCTTATTTCACTAGATTTCATAATATAGAAGCATTTTAATTAATTTATAAAGATTTTGTAATCAAATAGGAATACCATATACATTTATATATTTTAACATCTTTATAAAATTGGGGGGGTTTAGAGTAATGATTAAAAGAGAAATCTTTGTATTAATGATTTTTATAGTGCTTTATAGTGCGCAATATGTTAATTCTGAAAATATAGATACTAATGCATTAACTTCCACGTCTGTTACAATGTGTGATCCTTCAAACTCAAATCTAATTATAAATTCGCCTGGAACCTATACTCTGATAAATAATGTTTTGATAAACGCTTCATCGTCATGTTTTAATATAAATGCGAGCAATGTAGTTCTAGATTGTCAAGGTTTTGAGATAAGAGGAAAAGGTAGTGGAACCGGGGTACGTGTACTTGTCCCGAGTATTTCGCAACCAAGATCTAATATTGTAGTCCGAAATTGCATAATAAATAATTTTTCTTTTGGAATATCATTCTCTGGAATATTTAACAGTCCCATTACCAATAGCGTGATTGACAACAATCTAATAATGAATATACAACATTTTTATCCTTCTCTACCTATTTCAATTGGTTTAAGTTTAGTGAATAATTTAAATGTAACAAGGAACCGTATTACAAAATTTATAGGAGATACTACCTTTCATTCTGGAAGTGCAATCGAGGTTTGTTATGCAGACAGACTTATTATGGATTCTAATGTGATTTCTGATAGTATGGACGGTGGATTTGAGTTTGGTCAGATGAATAATAGTATAATTAATAACAACACTGTTATGAATACTGAAGGGCCTTTTGGTGGAATACTTTTTTATGATAGGGGAAGTCCGCTTTTTTGTGGCTCGGATATGTTCAATATAACAGTATCTAATAATAACGCAATAAATAATTCTAGAGGTTTTGATTCTGTTGGCTCAGTTAAGAAGAATTTTTTAGTAATCAACAATAACGCAATTGGCAACAATTTAACTGGAACTGGATTTAATCTATTAAGTATTCCAAATGTTACTTACATAAACAACACAGCCACAAATCATGGCACTGGGTTTGTTTTTGGAACTAATACAACTGCGATAAACAACACAGCCATAAACAATACAATTGGATTCAATATGGATAATCTTGGTTTATTTTCAGGTAATAAAGCATATTTATCTTCTACTGGTTTTTTAGTAGATGATGATACCAACATTTTAGAGGATAATATTGCTAGCAATAATAACATAGGTGTTTTGATTACAAATGTAGGTGATTCTAACTTGTTTAGAAAGAATACATTCACTAGTAATAAGGTAGGCTTTCAGATTTTAGGATATTCAAATAATATTACAGGAAATACATTCTCTGGAAACACAGAGTCTGCAATTTTTATCGTCTCAGGAACCAACAACATAATAAATAATAATACATTAAGCGGAAATAATATAGGTATGAATATATCTGGTGCTGGGACTACTATGATTTTCAATAATTATTTCTCTAATACAATAAATGCAAAGGGTGGAACGATTTTTGTAAGATGGAACACAACGAAAACTGCTGGAACGAACATAATTGGAGGACCTTTTATAGGTGGGAACTTCTGGCATGACTATAATGGTCTTGATGCTAACGGAGATGGGCTTGGAGATACAAAACTTCCATATAATGCAAGTAATAATATTATTAATGGTGGAGATTTCGCTCCTCTTGTTACTCCAGGATTTGCGGATCTTGACAATCCTACTATAACATTAATTTCACCTCCAAACAATACTATTAACACAACTTCAAATAATATCATCTTCTCTTACTCTGTAAATGATGTGACTTCTGGGATTGCCTTATGCTCGCTTTACATAAACAATGCACTAAATCAGACTGACAATACAATAACAGAGAACGTGGAGCAAATCTTTAGCACTACTCTTGCAAACGGAACTTATCAATGGTATGTTAACTGTACGGATAATTCAGTACAACAAAATACAGGATTTTCGCAAACAAGGATTTTAATTGTTGATGTACCTATAAGTTCTTACACTTGTGGAGACACAAATGATGATGATAAAACAAATTTAGGTGATATAATTTATTTAGTAAATTATGTTTTCAAAGGAGGTCCAGAACCTATTCCATTACTTGCAGGAGATGCAAATGATGATGGTAAAGTTAATCTTGGAGACATTATTTATTTAGTTAATTACGTATTTAAGGGAGGACCTGCTCCTGTATGTTAGAATTAAAATCCAAGCCTTTTTAATTTCTCTTCTATTTCTTCTATCTCTTGATCAAGTTTACTTCTTTTTATAGCAAGTTCTTGGTCTAATTTTATTTTACCAAGACTAGGTTTGTATTTCTCTTCTCTAAAGGCTTCATATTCACTTCTAATTACTTGTTCTATTTCTTTTACTGCTGGTAATTTTACACCAGCTAATAAATTAAAAGAACCTCTTAAATTTTTAAAACTCTGATTTAATTCTTGCACTACAGCAGAATCTTTTTGTCTTAATAAATTAAATAATTCATAGTGTTTAAGAATTTTAGCACTTACTATAGCTGTTTCTAGAATATTTTTCCTCATTAAATTTGATTGAGTTACTTCAAGGTATAAAACATCATTTAATTGATTACCCATTTTCTTCAAATAATAATTTATCTATTTCAAGTAATTTATTTTTTATTCTTTCCATATCTTGTTTCCATGCTTCTAATTCACGATCTTCTTCTTCTCTTATTTGTTTTAATTCTTCAAGTAATTGAGTAGATTCTCTTAAACGTTCTTTTATTTTATCTAGAGTTTCTACTGCTTCTCTGTAATGTTCAACTTTAATAAATAATGGTTTGTTAATTCTTACATGAGTTATTGTGTCTCTTAATTCAGGAGTTGGTTGTTTATATTCTGGTTGTTCTTCTTCTCTATAAGGTGATTCTTGAATTGGTTGAGGTCTAGTATAAATTTTTTTTCTTTGAGGGATATCAAATTCTGGCTCAGGATACGGTTTGTATTCTTGTTTTGGTAATTGTCTAGGTTCTTGAGGTTTAAATTCAGGAATAGGTCTTTGTTGTTGCTGATATTGAGGAGGAGTGGGAAATTTAGGAAACTCTAATTCTTTATTCATTAAAGTAGGTTCTTCATTAGTTAAAGAAGAAAAATCAGGTAAGTCTTTTTGTTTCTTTTTTGCAAATAATGCCATTTTTTCCCCTTTTATTTGTTTTTGTTTCTCAATAATTAAAAGCTTTTCTTATTATTCGTGAATAGTAAATTAAAATATCATCTGATATAGACCCAAAAATACCTTTGAGCCGTCTAAAGGAGGTATGGGTAACATATTAAATACAAATAACCACATATTAATTGTTTTTAGCAAATGTAAATTTATTAATGTTTTTCTTTTAAATTTTCCATATTTAATCATTAATAATGGTATAATCCATAATATTAAGTTTATAAAAGGACCTGCAAATGCAACTAAAGTAAATTGTGAAGCTGTTGCGCTACCATGTATTTCTACAAAACCAGGAGCTATTAAAATTAAAGGAGAATTTATTAATTTTAAAGCTAAAGCTATTAATAATCCAGTTAACCATATTTTAAATACTGCATCAAGGCCAAATGATAATGCTAAAAATTTATGACCTAATTCATGAAATACAATTCCTGGGGCTGTAATTAAAGAAGCATATAATAAATCTTTAAAATCAAATTTATATTGAAGTAAAGGTTCAGTTAATTTTCTAGGAATTTTTAATTTATCTGCAAATATATAACCTATTACTATAGTTACGATTATTAAAAAAAATATTTCAGTAATGTTTATTATTGCCATTTATTACTCCTCTATTTTTATTTAAAAGAAATCTTACGTGTTCAGAAAAATCAGATAATTTAATGAGTTTATTATAAGTTTTCATTTCAATATCATCTGTTGTACACCACTTTATAAATTCATTATCCTTAACTTTAATTGGATCTTTTCTATTATATAATTTATAACGTGTACTCTTATAAATATGCCCATCAGTTTCCATTTTGTAAACTATACTATAACCTTTACGAGGATAACCATAAACATGTGTAAGTATCACCTTCTTTTCAATTATTTTTTTATTTATTAATTCTCTTACATATTCAATTAAATCAAGAATTACATGCTCTATTAATTTATAATAATTATCTCGTTTTAGTTCTATATCTTTAATTAAGTCTTCTAAGTCTACCATATTTTTTAGTTTAATGAATAGAAATAAAAACCTTTCTAGTAAAAATTATTTATTAATTTTTATAACCGAAAACTATAAATATAGCTTTAATTAATTTTCTAGTATGAATAATAAACAGTTTGGCTTACTAGCTTTAAGTTTATTTGTAGTTTTTCTAGTTATTGTTTTTGGGGTAACCTATCAAAAAGTTACTGGTAAGGTTATTTATACTCCTAAATCATATAAAGCTCAAGCTTCTACTACAACTACAAATTCTATAGCATGCACATCTAATTTAGATTGTAATGACAATAATGCATGTACTAAAGATACATGTAAAAGAATAGGGACTTATGGTAATTATTGTGTTTATGAGCCTTCTTTGCCTTGTTGTGGTAATGGAGATTGTGAAAAAGGAGAGAATTGTGCAACTTGTAGTATAGATTGTACAGGTAAAAAAGATGGTTGTATTACTGGTTACTCATGTTTAAATGGAAATTGTGTTTTAGAACAAATAAGGTAATTATTTAAAATAGTTTAATAAATCACTAATAAATCTTTCTTCATCTTTTATATCAAGAATACATCCAGCAGCATTTTTATGGCCTCCTAAATTAAGCTTATATTCATTAGTAACATTTTCTAGAATTTCTTTTAAATTTACTTCATTATTACCTCTATATCTTGAAGAAACTTTTATTTTATTTTCTTTAGTATAACCAAGAATAAACAACATTTTATTGTAATAAATTGATCTAGAAATTAATGAACTTATTGGAGAAATGATATTTTCTTTGATATTGTTTTTAACATTTATTATTATAATTTTATCTGTTTCTGTAAATTTGTCTTTATTTGAATAAATCCATTCAAGAGATTTAATTAATTCTTGTTTATATTCATCCCATATTGTTAATGCTTCTTTTCTAGATTTTTTATTGTTTAGTAAAACTCCTACACCAGTAAAATATTTATCTAACCTACCACATGCATTTATTATACTAGTGATTTCTTGTAAATTACTAAAAATTCCTTCTTCATTATTTACTAAATAAATATTTCCTATTACGTCTTCAGGGTTTTTTTCTGTATTTAATCTAGATATAATTATTGCTTCTATTAATTTTTTAAGTTCATTTTCATCTAAATCTGATATGGTTCTAAATTTATCTTTATCTCTATACTTTATATCATTTTGTTCAAGGAATTTAATTGCACCTAATTCGTTACCAGAAACTTCAGGAATAAATGGGTCGTAACTTTGCATTAAAACTTTATGTATAGGCTTACTAGTATAACCAAATATCCTTAAACCTTTTTTTATTTCTATTTTAGGTAAAGCATCTTCTAGTATTATTTTATTTAAACCATCAAAACCATTTCTTTCTTGTATATCAGCTATTGCTCCAGTTACAGCAATATAAGCATTTTCTATATTTTCTTCATTAAGATACTTTGTAAATAAATATGTTACGCCACTTCCAGAAATATCTTTTCCATCTAATTCAAATAAAAATGGATTAATATGTGTAATATTATTTAATTCTTCAATGCTAGAAATTTGATGATGATCTAGAATAAATACTTGTTTATTTTTTAAATATTTATTTATAGACTCAATATTGCTTGAACCTAAATCTGTAATAAAAATTATTGGTTCATCGCATTCAGAAATTTCCTTTAAAGCTTCATCGCTTAAAACTGTTACAAATTTTAAAGAAAAAATTCTATCTTCTCTTTTAAGTGCTTTCAACATTATAGAAGCTGAACAAATTCCATCACAATCATTATGAGAAACTATTTTTACTTTTCCTTCTAAGCTTTTAAACCTTTTAACTGCATTTTTAATAGAATTTTCTAAATCTTCAAAAGACATTTTATGAAATTAAAAATTTAAGTTTTTCAGGATCATATTTCCAATCTTGTGGGATTCTATTTATACTTTTATAGTACTTAACAAGCCTATTAATTCTGGATTCAGCAAGTTGAGTTCCTCTTTTAGCTGTTTTATCTTTTTTATTTATTTTTCTATGCTTAGAAAGTTTAAGTTGTTTTTTTATTAAGGAAATTAAATCTTCAGGTAATTCTGGTAATATTTTATTTTCATTTAAAACTTGAGAAATTCTTTTTTTAAGTATAGGTCTTACATCAGGAATTCCATAAGAATCACGTAAAATTAATCCTATTTGTGAACTTGTTTTGCCTGCTTTAGCTAATTTAAGAATTAGTTGTTCTACTTCCTTAGCACTATATCTAATCCAGGTTTTTTTAGTTTCAATTAAAGGTTTTTTACTTCCTGATTTTCCTTTCTTATGTGAATATGCTCTTGCCATAAAATCATCTTAAAAATTAGGTTTATAAATATTTGGATTTAAGTTAGTCTAAAATAAAGTTGTACTATTACAGCTATAATTAGTAAATAAGTAAGCAATCTTAATATTTTTCTTGTTTGCTCTGTCATTAAAATCCTATATTTTATTTTGTTTCTAATATTTATATTTTTCTATTTCTGAATTTTTAATGGTTAGTTAACAAAGAATCCCTGATAAATTAGATATAGACTAACAATAAAAACTATAACTTCTGCCAACAAAAACTTACGATTATTTTTCTTTTTCTCTATGAGCCGTATAACTGTTTCGGGAAATAAAATACGGATAACTCCTTTAATTAAAACCAGCCACCCAATAATTGTTATGACAACTTGCCAGCCCCAAGTCCAAACCTGATGACTGATAACTAGTAAAATACCAATAATTAGAATAAAAAATCCTGATAGATATATTATTACTGGATTCTTTGCAGCATATTCTTCCATTTCAAGATATTTTTTGTAGCGGATAATTATTATCAAAGTGCTTATCGCACCTAATAGTCCTATTACTTTAGCTAAAAATATTGAGTTTTCCATTTCGCAACTTAGATGTTTTTTAAAATAGCCCCGGGAGGATTCGAATTCGGCAGTTAAAGGAAAATTCCTACTAACTTCCTCCGCCAACGGCTCCAAAGGCCGCTATCCTTGACCACTAGACGACGGGGCTATAAAGTTTAAAGAAAATAATTAGTTTAAATACCTTTTTGTTTTAAAGATTTTTTCTTATAACGTCCACGGTTTCCAACTACTTCTAAACGTTTAAGAACTTCGTCATAATTTTTATTTTGTTTGTATCCATCTAAAATATATTTAAAACAGTCTTCATAAACTTTATAGTGTTTTGATTGTAATGCTTGTTTAAGTAAATGTAAATCAACAGCTTTATCTTCTATTTTATTTGAGAAAAATCCTAAACCAAAATCTATGAAATAAATTTTATCGTTTTTTAAAATTAAATTACTTGTTGTTAAATCACCATGAATAATGTCTGAATCATGTAATAATGCAATTTGTTGTCCTATTTTAGTATAGTATTGTTTTAGTTGTTTTTTATTTAATGAATCTGTAATGTCTCTTAATAATTTACCATCAATAAGTTCCATTTTAATCTTCATGTCTTTATCAGAACTATAAAATAAAGAAGGTTTATTTACAGGAGCTTTTTCTAATAATTTTGTTTCACTTCTTGTTCTATATTTTCTTAATTTTAAGTCTATTTCAGAAATTCTATAATTTTTCTTTATTCTTTCTTTTACTATTTGATTATTTTCTATATAAATTATTGATTCTGCTCCTCGTGCTACTATTTTCATGGTTTTTTATATGAAAAGATAATTTAAAAGTGTATATTATTTACTTATTAGTAGTATAAATAGAAAGATTTATAAATACATTTAGTATTTTTTTTTTATGAGTCCTAATCCATATAGTCCAAAACTAGAAAAAAAAATAAAAGCTAGGGTAATAAGTACAGATGGTATAGAAAGTTTAGCTGATATAGCATATGATTTATTTAAGGATAGAGATAAAAGAAAAAATATTTATTTTTTTATAAATTCTAGAAAAGATATTAGTAAATTCTATAAAAATAAGGTAGAAGAAGTCAATAGAGCTGAAAGAGAATTTCAAGATAAATATAATAAAACAGTTGATAAGTTTCTTAAAATCTTATTA
>CAYHUM010000013.1:0-19601 GCA_964359945.1 Candidatus Woesearchaeota archaeon
AAAATAGTTTACACTAGAACTTAAAAATTTATAGAAATAACTAGAAGAATCTCTACAATTAATAGCTATGATGAACTAAATCACTTTGTTTCATTTTAACCTAGAATTATAGAAAATTAGTCATTTATAAACATTACGTTTGTGTATTTTTAAAATATGTCTCGTGTAAAGAATTCTTTGTTTCAGGACAGACCGTACAACCTTTTTCTGATTTCTCATTTAACTTTGGAAATAATTCATCTTTTAAAATATCTTCTAATTGTGGCTTGGTTACTTTCTTATTTTTAGGTAAATGTTCAGTATAACGTTTTATAAACCTTAGATAACTATTAGTAGTAGGATGATTTTTATAATTATTTTGATTGTCAGGGTTACATCTTGATGCAAGAACGAGTAAATAGCATTTTAGAAAACCTCCATTTACCCCTCTAATCTTTTCATACCATTCATTTTGTTTTTCTTCTAAATTATTCATTTTCACATTAATTTATTTAACTAATATAATAAAACATATAAACTTTTTAAAAATTACTAGCTAACCAATCTAAAATCACTTTATTTAAATCAGTTCCAGAAAACATATTTGTTCCATGTCCTTTATTATTGTAAACTTTTAATTCTTTCTTTGAAATTGCTTTATTATTTAGTTCTACAGATGATTGATAAGCATAAGAATCTTCTTGACTCACAACAATTAAAACAGGAACTTTTAATTTTTTAATACTATCAGAAGTTTTAACCCCATGATATTCAAGTCCTGGAGATAATAATACTACAGTTTTTATATCAGAATCAGTAACAGCATAATTTAAAGCAGTGTTTGCTCCTATAGAAGCTCCAATGATAGCAATTTGGTTTATTCCTTTCTCTTTTAAGAATAATTTAGCTGCTTTTACATCTTTAATCATATTATTATAATCACTATCGCTAAAACTATTATAATTTAAATCAGAACTACCATGACCTCTTAAATCAATAGCAATAACATTATAATCTTTTAATTTAGAAATAAAATTATTCCATGTGCTTTTATCTCTTCCTAGCATATGTATTAAAATTACTCCTTTACTAGAATCAGCTTTCTGAAAATTATAAGCTATTTTCACGCTATCTTCTGTTGTTAAATAATTTTTCATTTCTTCTAAGTCTTTAGTTTGGGTTTTACATGCACTTATAAATACTAAAAATACTAATATTAACACTAATATAAATTTTTTCATTTTATGAAAATATTTTTTTAATTCTTCTTACACCTTCACCAATCATATCTAAATTTGTTGATGAAAATGAAAGTCTTATATTATGTTTAAAATTATCGTTTCTGGTGAAATAACATCCTGGAATAGTACTAATTCCTTCTTTTAAGAGTTTATTATAAATATATAAATTATCTCCTTTATATTTTTTAGGTACTAATTTTGAGAAATCAGGAAATAAATAAAATGCACCATCAGGTTTTTGAATGTTTAAACCATCTATCTCATTTAAATCTTCATATAAATAATCTCTTCTTTCTTTAAATATTTTTACTCTTTTTATTA
Organism: Candidatus Woesearchaeota archaeon; assembly: GCA_964359945.1. GTDB lineage: Archaea > Nanobdellota > Nanobdellia > SCGC-AAA011-G17 > CAYHUM01 > CAYHUM01. The sequence goes on from CAYHUM010000013.1 coordinate 1,542, forward strand.
CTTTATCTTCTAATTTTAAAGCAGTTATTAAGGCTGGTTGAATAAAACTAGGAATACCTCCTGTATGTGTATATTGTATTTCTTTCATTTTTTTAGCAATATTTTTATCTTTTGTAAAAACATATCCTGCTCTAAATCCCGTCATGGAATATGTTTTGGAAAATGAAAATGTACTTATAATACTATTATTTTTTAATTCAGGTAAAGATGCGACACTAGTATGTTTTTTATCATCATAAACAAAATATTCGTAGGCTTCATCTGTGATTATAGAAACTTTTTTTCTTTTACACATCTCACCTATTTTTATAAGTTCTTCTTCACTAAAAACTTTTCCTGTAGGATTACAAGGATTATTTAAATAAAAAAAATCTAAACCATGTGATAAAATCTTTTCTAAATTTTTGAAATTAACAGAAAAATCTTCATTTAATATAACTTCTCTGAGTTGAATATCAGAATAAGGAACAAAATTGTCTAAAACAAGACTCCATACTGGTGTGAATGCTGCAGCCTTTGGTTTTACTCTTTTACCATTTTTTTCCGTGAAAAGTTCAAATGCAATGTTTAATGCTTCTTGTCCACCAGCAGTTACTACAACATTATCTAAAGATAAATCTTTTATTTTATTATACCTTTCAAGTTTTTCTATTAAAGCTAATTTTAGACTTCCATCACCACCAGAAATAGGATATTTCGTTTTATTTTCATCAAGTGCTTTTTTAACTTCTTCTTTAATCTCATCAAAAGTAGGTAAGTCTATTTCTCCTCTTTGAAAATGAATAAATTTATTTCCAGTTTTTTCTTTGTATTTTGGAGCAATTTTTACCTCATCTTCACTTATGGAAACTATAGGAGAAATTTTAATTTGACTCAATACCATTATATTAAATAAGATGTAAAGTTTTTTAAATTTTTATATTTTAGAAATAACAATTTAGAAAGTTATATAAACTGAGTATTTTAACTTTTCTTTATATGAGTGTAAGAATTATTTCAGTTGGCGGTTTTAATGAAGTTGGTAAAAATATGTGTGCTGTCATTGTTGATGATGAAGCTGTAATTCTTGATATGGGTATTTATTTGCCTGCTATTATAGGTTTTGAAGAAGAAGAGGGCCATAGAAACCTAGATGCACAAGGAATGATTAAAATAGGGGCTATTCCTGATGATTCTGTTTTAGATAAATATAGAAATAAAGTAAAAGCCATTGTTTTAGGTCATTGTCATCTTGATCATATAGGAGCTGTTCCTTATCTTGCTTCTAAATATGATTGTCCTATAATCGGAACTCCTTACACAATGGAAGTTCTAAAAAATATGTTAAATGATGATAAACAACAAGTTACAAATAAATTTAAAACATTAAATCCTAATTCTAATATTAATATAAGCCAAAATCTTAATATTGAGTTTGTTCACATGACTCATTCTACTTTACAAACTATGATGGTTGTTATTCATACTAAATACGGAGATGTAATTTATGCTAATGACTTTAAACTTGATTTACACCCCGTAGTTGGACAACCACCTAACTTCAAGAGAATAAAAGAACTTGGAAAAGGTAATGTAATTGCTTTGGTAGTTGATTCTTTATATGCAGCTGAAGAACGTAAAACTCCTTCTGAAAGAGTTACTCGAGAAATGTTAAAAGATGTTTTACTCGGAACAAGCAATGAAAATAATTTAATTGTCATAACAACATTTAGTTCACATATAGAAAGATTAAAATCAATTATAGACTTTGGTAAAAAACTTGATAGAAATATTTTATTTCTTGGTAGATCTTTAATGAAATATGTAAAAGCTGCTGAAAATATAAATTTAGTTAATTATAGTAAAGAAGTAGAAATTTATGGTTATAGAAATGAAGTTAAGAAAGCTTTACGAGATTTAAGAAGTAGAGATGAAACTTTAATTGTATGTACAGGTAATCAAGCAGAGCCAGGATCTGTATTAAATAGAATGGTTAACAAAGAATTACCATTTAAATTCATGCCTGAAGACCATGTAATATTTTCTTCAAGAACAATTCCAGTTCCTGTAAATATAGCTAATCGTTCTCTAATGGAAGAAAAATTAAAAAAATACAAAACAAGAATATTTACTAATATCCATAATTCCGGACATTGTGGAAGAGAAGATTTACGTGATTTAATTAATATGTTAAGACCTAAACATATAATTCCTGCTCATGGTGATTTGCCAAAATTAAATGCCTTAGTTGAACTAGGTACTGAAATAGGTTATATAAGAAATAAAACAGTACACATTGTTCAAGATTCTATGTTTTTAGATGTTAAGTAATCTGTTATTTCTTTCCATGAATGAACTCTTATAATTCCTTCTTGTAATTTACCTCTATTCCATGGTCTATCCATTAATAAAATATTTATACCATTAGAAGCGCATTGTTGAGCATATTCTAAAGAATCTTCAACTAGAGAGTTTATTTCTAGGTCTAAACAAATTTCATGCTTTCTTTTGTTATTGAATGAATCAAAGAATTCATTAGTGAAATGGATACCTGAAAAATTATCTGGGAAATATTTATTTATCCATTTTTCAGTTTCTTCTGAAATAGCTTTATATCTAGATGTTATAATTAAAAGTTCATTGTCTTTGCTTAATTCTTCTATACTTTCAATTGCTCCCTCAAATGGTTTTATATTCTTAAAATAATCTGATTTATAGAAATCAAGTACTTTTTGTATTGCTTGTTCTCTTGTCCCACCCCAGGTTTCCCAAAAATTGTAAGATTTGAAATCATCTCTCTTTAAAGAAGTACTATAAATCTCATTATGAAATCTAAGTAAAGGATCAAGAAAGTTTGCTAACACCTCATCTAAATCTATTCCAATTCTCATAAAAACGATTATTCAATAAAGTTTATATAATTTGTTATATACACATTATTATGGTAAGATATACTCCTAAACATGAAATATTTTGTAACTACATCCATAAACAAGATTTTTATAAAAATGCTAGTATAAATTACAAGAAAGAAATAGATGATTGGCTTGAAAGCATTGAGTTAAAATCATCTCTTAATGGCTACGTTGCTCAACTTAATTTACATGAATCTTTAGTTTTACTCTTTATTAGTTCTGATACGTTTAGAGATGTCTATCCCATTGAACAGAAAAATATAGTTAGTTATCTTAATTCATCCAACTTTAAAAAAATGGCAGATGATTTAGAAGAAAGAATTCAAGATTTAACCAAAAGCTTTATATTCTAATCTAAAACTAAAATACAAAATGACAACAAAAGTATCATTGTTCTAATATTTTTCCGTCGATGTTATTTAATCTTAATTTTATTCTGGAACTTTTATGCTACTTTTTATTTTTTAGTCTTTCAGTGCTACTTTTACTATTCTCTATAATAATATAAACTAATATTTAAATGTTTGTCAGATAAAGTAGCATTAGTGTGATATTAAACCTTAGTCCCATTAATATAATTTTGTACTTGACTTACTATTTCATTGTAAGTTAAAGTAGAATTTTCCCAGATATTTACTATATTCTTTAAACTACTCATATTACCTAAAGTTTCATTTATAGTAATGTAATTAAATGCCCATGTTTGATTATTTAGAGTTACAACTTTATCAAATTTAGAAGTTTTTTGAATATTATCTAAATATCTTATATAAATTTGTTGGTCAGTATAAATTGTATTATTTAAAATATTATTTATGCCTTGCTCTATAGCTTGTCTTCCATAAGATTCATTAGCTCCAGGCATTAAAACAGAACTTGAATTTAATTTATTACTATAATTAATATTATCATATGACATACATTCAATTTTAATATAAATAACACTGCTTGTTTAACATTAAACAATGTATCATGGAAATTAAATACTGGGGAAACAAATATAAGCTCACTTTATAATGTAAGTCTTCAAGGAGTAGAAGATTTAGAGATTTTTGTAGACTACAATTATACTGTCGTTGCAACTGGATTTGCAACTGGATTTACAAATTTTAAATCAATTAGTATAACTATATAAAAAGGAGGTAATAAACATGGAAAATAAAAAAATTTTGATGTTCTATTTATTAATGATAACCTCACTGATTATTATTTTATATCTACCAAATTCATCAGCATCTCAACCAATACTAGGTAATATAAACAACATTAAAATTTGTCAAGATACTGGAGGCAAGTATTTAAATATTAATTTCAAACCCCCTGAGGAACTAAAACGAGGATATAGTGTTATTTACTCAACAAAAGATATTTTTTGTAAATGTGGTGAGGATCAATTTATTAAAGTTACAACGATCAATGATTGGAAAGGTTGTAATTCTAGTTCAGAATTTATAGATGAGAATCAATTTTTAGAAGAACTTAACCAAATTAAAAATAGTGTTTCATCTGTAGAGGGTGATATTGATGAAAAATATATAAAAACCTTAGAAGAAGCTATTGCAAAAAATATAGAACTAGAAAAACAAAAACAGTTAAAATATATCTTAGTAATAATACTAATTGTTTTAATTATAGTGGTGGCTTTTTATTTAATTTATAAAATCAAACCAAAAGAGAATAAATTGAAGAATTTCTTCAAACCAACAAAGTTGAAAATTATAATAATTTTAATATTGTTTCTTCTAACTCTCATCCTCTTTTGGGCTTCAAGGTCTATTTACAATGATAGTAAATTATTTTATTATTTCGACCTATTAATTTTGGCTTTACCTACTATTTATATAATAACAACTGGGATTGATTTAATTGGAGTTTATATATCGGCTGCGATAATTTTAATATTCCAAATATTTTATTGGTATTTGCTTTCTTGTATACTATCTTGGCTGATAAATAAAATTAAAAACAGTCTAAAGAAAAGAAATTAGAAATAAACTAATAAAACTAGGAATATAACAATATGAGGTGAAAAATGAATTTTCAAAAATGGCTAAAAGAATATCATAAAGAATTTGATGTAGAATTCCATAGAAGATTTAAAGAAAATCCTAGAGGCATACCGAATGACATATCAGAAAGAACAAGAGAGTTATTTATTGCTTATAAAATGGTTCAAACTAATAAAAAACTAGTAATTGCTACTTGGGTTTTGGCTATAGCTTCTATTATACTTAGTATATTTACTTTAATGCTTAAATAGACTTCTCGGGCAAATCATTCACTATTCGGGCAAGAGCTAGTTATCAGGCAAAGCCAGTATCTAAGCTTTATTTATAAACTAGGTGGTAGTGTAAACATATTACAATTATTTATCCTTCTTAATCACAACTTCCTTATAAATCTCATTAATCATTTTATCTATAACTAAATCATGTTCTAATGATATTTGTCTAATATAAGCAGAAATAGTCTTATAACCTTTAGCTTGAGCATTATTCTTTATTCTTTGAAATTGATCCTCAGTAGTCCTTACTCTAATTATGTGAGTCTTTTCCATCTTAACCCTTAAAAATTTCAGAAGGAGATTTGCCTGGATTATTTATTAATTTTATAAAATCCTCTCTGAGACCTTTATCAGTTTCTAATTCATATTCCCATCTTTTCCAGTCCCAAGTCTCTTGACATTGCTCTACACCAATAGCACCAACTAAACTATAATTCTCAACATGTATTTTAACATCTGGACCATTATTCCAATCTTCTTCAGAAGTCTTTACTAATTGTTTATAGAAATAGATTTTGCACATCTTAAGGATCTCCTTTTTTATGAGGATTAATAATTTTATATTCCCAACCTAGTTCAGTTATATGACTAGAATCAATGTAGCTAAATTTCTCATGACATACCCTACATACTTTTTCTATCTTTTCTGCAATATTGTACAAAGAACCAAATGTGAACACTAATCTTTTTCTAAAAGTTTCTTTGAAATAAATTGAGGTATCTTCTAAAGTTAAATTTGAATTCGTTTTTGTAATATACTTTAAAACATAATTTAATGCACCTTTATGACTATAAACTCTATTTACATAAACTATACAATCACCACCAGTAACTTTTTTCCATTCTTTAACAAACTTAGAATCTTCACCAGGCTTATGTTTCATATCTAAATATCTAGAATCCACAATTAAATGCATATGAACATGCCATTTATTATTTGATTTTGTAACTTCAATAACACCTATCCCACCAAATATAAAGTTTTTGAAGTATTTTCTCTCTTTTAACTTTTTTAGATATTTGTGTAATGAAATAATACCATCCAATAAACTATCTTTAGATCTTTGAGTTAAAGTAACTAATCTTAGTCCTGAATCAAAAACACTTCTTGCAATTTTGTGCTTCTTAAGTGGATTAAAATAGGTCCTATGAATAGTATTAGAGCGTCGTGGTGAGCAATGGGGGCATATTCTATACTTACATGTCCTAAATATTTCTATAATACCACAACCACACCTGTAATAGATCTCTACAGTACCACAAGTTTCTATATTGTTAGCTTGATACTCAAATCCTTCTAGCTTACGGATTTCGTTACTTATTTCCTTATTCGTATAAACACGTTTATTAACAAGTAAAGGAGCTCCTTCGGAGCTCTTATTTATACTTAGATTATTTATCATTAGTATCACCTTTACTAATCTTAATATTAAGGGGTACTAGAGCGTGGTTAAGCGCGGTAATAGTCTCTTGATGAATTTTTAGAAGTTCTTCTATTGATTTAGAATTGGAGAGCCGTAACCGTAGGTTTACATAATCTTCTAATAATGATTTTATATCTAAATAGAAATACAGGTCTCTAAGTCTATCTCCTATTTTTTTAGAAAGTATCCAATTGTGCTTATCACTTTTTATGAAGTATGTTCCATCCAAGTCTATTTTTGATTTAGTTTTCATAATACAAAAGATTAAAGAAGTAGGATTTATATACGAGTTATAGACAAGAAAAATTGTCTATAAGAAATGAAAAATAATATTAAAAAACAAGGAAAAGAGAACAAAAATGAAGAGGTAATAAGATTTCTCAAAGATAGACCTGTATCTTTTATAGAGATTCATTCAAAACTCATTGGTACAGGAATTAGTAAAGATAGTCTTAATAAAAAGTTGAAAAGAATAACTAAAGATCATATTCTACATTGTTTTGACTTTAATGAATATAATGAAGAATTTTTAAAAAAAGAATTTGGTATTGAATGGGAAAAAGGAAGATTTGGTGTTAAAGAGAAACCTTCTTCATATTATATCTATTCTCCTATGACTTTTGAGGTATCAAAGGTTTTATTTCAAGAGGATATTAAAGACTTTTTAGAAAATTTTGATATAATAAAAAAATTAATAAAAAAGGTTTTATATCATTATGGCTTCTTTGAGACTGCTTATAAATCATATTGTGAGAAATTTAAGAGTAAAGAGTTTAGAGAATCTAATATAAGTCCTTTTTACCCTGGATTTAAATTTGGGGATTATCTAGACAAAAAAACAAAATACAAAAATGAGGCATGGGATTCATTTATTGAAAATGAACCAGAAAAACGAGCTTATCTTTTTATTGAAAATCATGTTTACTTTAATAAAATTGCAGGAGCTGTAGCTTATCTTTATGGTAGAAACACAAATATGCTTTATAATAATATACTAAAACTTTACAATATTATAGAAATAGAACTAAAAGCAAATAAAGTAATGTTTACTAAAATGCAAGGTGGGCTTTTAGCCCCACCCAAACCTAACCAGAAATCCTATTAGGACTTACTCAATTATTTCTTTTAGAGATATTAGATTATTAATTTGTTCTTTTGAGGGTTTAATCTTATTTTTAGTAGGTGTTGAAGGATATTTTTTGATTATGTTTTTAGCTATATTATCATTGAATTCTTCTAATCCACCAACTATGAAAATAAATTTATCTTCATCCCATATATAAATAATTATGTTTTGTTCTCTATTAGCAAGTTTTAATTTATAAGTATACTGATATATTTCTTCATTGTTTATGTTTTTAGTTTCTAATGGAGTTCCCTCACTTTTAAAATTACTTAAGGACTCATTGTTTTTAGCTTCTGCTATTATAGTAATTGCTTCTAGTTGTTGACCTTGAATATTCCATACATACTCTTTAGCATCTTTTATTGGAATATTAATATGATTTTGGATTATAGGTAATAATTTTGAGGTGTCTGTAATGTAAGGATATGTTCCAAATTGGTCTACAATACTATCAACTTTAAAATTATTTACATCCATTCTTTCCCAATTAGATTTAAATAGAGGTTTTATTAAAAATATTAAAATAATTATTATTGCAATTGTTCCAGTATATTTTGCAACTATACCAAATCTTGATTTTTCAGTTTTTTTAGATTCTAGATTAAATTTAATTAAACCTAAAACAATAATGAAAAATGTCCATAATATTAATTTTATAAAACTAGAAAGTAAATTTTGTAAGGTATGTCCATAAACCATAACTTTATTTAAAATCTCGGTTGTAATTGTTAAAGGTAAATTGCTTGATATGCTTTTAAAAATAGGAGACATTGCTTCTGGTTTAATTATTATACCACTTAAAACAAAGAAAATTAATATTGTAAAAGGAACTAATTGTATTGCTTGTTCTTTTGTTCTTGTTAAGACAGAAAATAATAATCCTATAGATAAACCAAATAAAGCTAGCAAAATTAATCCTAATAATACCAAATATCCATTTCCAAATAGTCTAACATCAAATAAATATTTTATTATAAAAAATATTAGTAAACATTGAATTATTACTATTAAACCGTTTGCAAAGAATTTTCCTAAATACATACTTGTTCTTGGAATTGCTAGTAAATCTCTATCTAAAGTTCCATAAGGTGCTCTTTCACCAACTATTCTTAAAATAGCTAATTGTATTGATATAAATAATATTATAGTAGGAATTATATAAGGAGAATAAAAATCAAAATAAGTTATTCCACCTTGTAACCATGCAATATTTTGCTGGCTAAACTTTGCAAATAAATATGTTATTAAAATAGGAATTAAAAACAATAATATAAAATTTATCTTATTTTCTTTTATAAAATTAAACTCTAATTTAAATGCTCTGTAAAAATTACTAATCATTTTTCTTCTGGATTAGCTCCTGTAAAGTATACAAAAACTTCTTTCATTGTAGATTTAGTCAACTTAGTCTCATTTACTACACCACCAATTTCAGTAATTTTATTTCCTATTTTTATTGGATTTGGATCATTAGTTAAAATGTTTATTTCTCTACCTTCTCTAATAATGTTTTCTATTCCTTCTATTTTTTCAATTTTCCTTAATAAATCATCTGTAACATTATCTAAAATAATATTGACTACTTTTCCACCACCAGGAAGCATTTTTTCTAATTTTGAAGGAGAGCCTTGTGCAAGTATTTTTTTATTTCCTATTAAAATTACTTCGTCACATTCTTCAGCATCATCCATAAAATGAGTTGTAATTAAAACTGTTTTATGGTCATAACCAGTTAAACTGCTTAGAATTGTTATTATCTGATTTCTTGTGTTTGGATCAAGTCCTGTTGTTGGTTCATCTAATACCAATAATTCAGGATCTCTAATTAACTCCATAGCTAAAGATAATAATTTTATTTGACCACCAGATAATTTATTAGCTGTAACATCTTTTCTATTACTAAGATTTAATTTATTTATTATTTTTTCAGATTTTTCTTTAGTATCCTTAATGCCCCATTTAGTTCCACTAGTAATTAAATTATGAATTACAGTTTGATTCATATAAATTTCAGGACTTTGAGGCACAAAACCTACATGTTGAAATATTGATTTATCATTTATATTCTTATCAAATATCATAATTTTACCGCTATCTGGCTTTTTTCTTCCTACAATTGATTCAATTATGGTTGATTTACCTGTTCCTGCTGGTCCAATAAGACTAACAAATGTGCCTCTTTTAATCTTAAAGTTAACATTTTCAAGAACTATCTTATTACCATGTTTAACAGAAAAATTAGAAACTGAAATTGCATTTTCAATATCTGATGATATTCTTTCTTTTTCTTCAAATTCTTTTTTAGTTTCTTTAAGTTCTTTTATTTCTTTTGGTTTTTTAGGTATTTTAGAAATTCTTTTTCTTAAAAATAACCCTAAAATTATAATCCCGACAACTATTAAAATGATGACGATGTATTTTCCCATACTTGTTTTTGATTCTTTATTAATTGTTTGATTTTCTATGTTTTGTTCAGATGTTTGTTCTGTTAAACTGTTTTGTTGTTTTGGGGTAGTGTATAAGACTTCTTTTGTATCACAATCAGTTATTTTTTCAATATTTTTTTTCATACATCCATCAAAAGATAAAAAGATTTTCGAGATTCTAGAAAAATCAAAATTCCATCTTCCAGTAACATTATATTTTCCAGGAAGAGCACTACCCATTTCATCATTGGTATAATATTCTTCAGGTTTTAAATATCTATCTGGTGTAAATTGATGTACATTTACGCTACCTTCAACAAGTTCCACAATTAAAAAACCATCAAACAAGTTCCTACTACCATTATTATATAGACTGATTTTTATGGTTTTAGCTATTTGTTCTGCCTTCTTATCATAGCATACCTCCTTAATCTCAAATGATACATCATCACAATACTTAGGTACGCATTGGTTATTTTGTAAAACAAATACCTCAGTACAAGAATTACAATTTGGAGGATTTATTGCTCCGTTTGTACAAGGTGAAATACATTCCCCATTCATACAAGAATAAGCTGACCCACAATCTTTATAGAAAGGCTGACTAACTTGATATTCTAAACATGGATCTGAGTCATAATTTCCACAAGTAGCAACATATCTATTAACATAGCCACCATATCCAGTACAAATATTCTGTCCTGTATAACATTCATTTGCACAACCAGTTTTATTCCCACAATATGCACCAGATCCATAAATATCCGTTGAACCTATACAAATTTGATTAGTTAGTGCACAATCTTGTATTAATTGAACTGAGTTTATACAATTATTACCAGACAATTGCTGATAATGTCTATCTACTGTATGTTCACTACCACAGAAAGTATTGCTAGCATAGCCAGTTTCACAAGGAGGAGGTGATATGCTAAAAACAAGATTAGATATAGCTATTATAAAAACTATTAATATAATTAATATAAACCCCCTTTTCATTTTGATCATTAATGTATTTTAATTATATAAGTATTTAAAGTTTATTCTTTATTTTTTATTAAGGTACTTATAATAAAAATAAAAAAGGATAATAGCAAAAATAATTGACGCTATAACTAGATTACTTCCTTCTAGTCGTTTAGATATAGAACCTATTAGGAATGAAGTAAGAATAGCTGGAGAGAATGTCCACATAAAGCTGTTAAACCATTCTTTAAATTCATAGCGTTTCTTCATATCCCGCCTTATCTGATTTACCCTCATAAGAATAAGTACTATAAAGGAGATTAGTGTTAATAAGTAGATAGAATATTTGTTATCTATTTTCCAAAAAAAAGTAACTAAAATAGATGCTGTCAAAAAAGCAGTGAAAATATTTTGAACTAACTCAACTGTCTTCATAGAAAATCTACTTTTAGGATTCTTAATGCTTTCAATAATTGAAACTAAAACAAGCACAAACATAGACAAATAATAAACAACTTTAGCTAGGATTATAAAAATGTTATTAGGAATTTTTGAAGTAATTCCTAAGAATATAAAAGATACTAAAATTAATGCTGATCCAAAAAGCAATATATCCTTTATTAAATTTTTCATAAATAATTAACAAAACAATAAGATTTATATTTATTTAGATTCTTTAAAATCTAGACCTTTATACTTCTCTAAATTTTTCCTATTTTCTTCATTCATTTCTATAATATACTCATTATCACCATTTTTAGTTTTTTGCGGATCTCCAGCAAGATCTTTAAATATTTTAGCTGGTATCATCCAAACTTCATCATCCGTCATATTATAACAACAAATAAAATATCTATCACGAGGTTTAAGCCATAATACCTCAAAACTTACAGGTTTAATATATCTATTTCTTGTTTTGATTTGTATTTCAAATAATTTATCATTAGAATTTTTTAGTATGCAATCTATACCTTCAACGTCTACAACTGGTGTGTAAAGAGTATAATCTTTATCTAAAAACCTCTTTATAATTATAAGTTCACCTTTTTTCCCAGTCATCTTACTGTCTCTAACTGTCATTTCTTCTAAAGTAAACTTCATTATTTATATAACTTTTGGTAACTATTTAATGTGTCTTTAATGGCTAAATAGTAAAATATTAGTATTTCTTGAATTTCTATGGTAGATTATACACTTATTAGCTTCTTAATGAGAGGCAAAAGAAGAATTAGAGTATTAAGGGCTTTAAATAATGATAAACCAAAGATTCCTAAACAAATAGCTGAGGAATGTAAAATAAGTTTGTCTAATGTTAGTAATTCATTAGCAGAATTATTAGATAAGGGATTAGTTAAGTGTATAAATCCTAAGGACAAGTTTTATAGGTTTTATATTATAACAAATAAAGGTAGGTTAATTCTAAAAGAGATTGAAGAAAAGGTTTAAATATAAACCATTAGTATTCTTATTAAAATATGGTAACATGTTCAAGATGTAATAAAAAATTAAATATATTTAGTGTTTATTATTCAGATAACCCCAAGTATCAAAATAAAGCTGTTTGTAAACAATGTGTGCAAGAGTTAGATAAAGATTTAGAACCATCAAAGAAAGAAAATAAGAATATAGCACAATATCAAAAATTTACATTATTGTTAGCCAAAGGCGAAAAAATAATAAAAGAAGATTCAAATGTTGTTTATATAGATAAAGTAAAAACAGTTTTTGGAGCTGGATTAGGTTCTTCATTAACAGAAAGTTCTGCTGTAGGAATATATTCTGGGAAGATAAAAGAATTAAATCTATTCAAAAAAGAAAATGAAAGAACATAATGAGAAAATCAGAACAATTCTTGTAATTTTATTTATCTTAACTATATTCATTACTCCGATAAGTTTGGCTAAAAAAGAGGTTGGTATAAATATAAAAGTTCAACCACAAGGGATTATATCTAAAGAATATAATGTTGTGGGGGATATTTTTAGTTATAATGTAAGCTTAATTAATTATAATAATGAAAAAATTGAAGGATTATTTGCAGTTACTATTTCCTTATTAGGGAATAGAACCTTATCAAATAATTTTATGGAATATAATATTAGTTTAGAACCAAATTCATCTTATGATATAATACCTTATATCAATCTTTCAAAAAATAATCATGTTTATATTTGGCCGTTTGATACTGTATCAGATTATAAAATAGAGGTTTGTTCTATTAATAATGATATAAGATTTGTTAGGAACTATAGTGGTATTATCTCTGAATATCAAGGATATCTAAGTTCATATTATTATGATGTATGTTTCCCTTATTATTTTTCAGCTATGCCGGAATGGCAATACAAATTATTTCAAGAGGAATCAAAAGCTGCAGAAAAAGTTCAAGAAGCAAACCAAAAACTACTAGATTTAAATATAGAACTAGAATCAGCTACCAAAAGTACAAAAATTGCATCATGGATAATGGTAATTGTTGCTATTATAACTTTAGTCGTTGCTTTAGCCTCAAAAAATAAAAAAGATAAAACTGGAAAAAAGGAGATTAATTAAAAGCCTCTTATAACTTTCTTTAATAATTGTGATTACTTATTTAAACATTGCGTAATTTCTTTATATTGTTCAGGACTAATTTCTCCATTAATAAGTCTATATTTAAGCATTTCTAAAGGATCTGGTTTTATTACAGGAATATTAAGTTGTCTATTAAAAGCATCATCTATTTTTCTATTTTTAGCTTCATCAGTAACTTTAGCATAAATTAAGGTAGTAGAAATATCAGAATGTCCTAAAGCTTCTTTAACTAAATAAATATCACCTGTTTTTTCCCATAGAAAAGTTGCATAACTATGTCGTAAAGTATGAAAATTATAATTATATTTAGGTCTTCCTCTAGCATCTAAATACTTCTGTGTTCTTAACCCAGCTTTATCTAATGATTTGACATATTTTCTATAAAGATGTTTCTTACTAAGAGGTGTATTAGGTTCTTCAACAGAAGGAAACAAGTAAGGCTCATTTCCTATGATTTCAACCCATTTTTTTAAAGGACTAATTATTTGAGGAGGCATTTTTACATATCTATCTTTGCCATAACCATCTATATGTCTATTAGGATTTTTACTATCTACTATCTTTATTCTTTGACTTTCAAAATCAATATCCATAATTCTTATCTTAGTAACTTCACCAAGTCTTAAACCACAGAAAAAACCAAGTAAGCATGCAATCATAACATCATTTTCACTTACATTATTAAAAAGTTTAACTAATTGTTCTTTATTAAACACGTTTGGTAGCTTTTGCATTTTCAAACACCTCTCTTACTATTTTTCTGCATTCTTCTCTTAGCTCTAATCCAAGAGTATTTTCTTTTTGCCTTCTTTCATTTGTAGAAAGCTTTAATGCCTGTCTTTGAGTTAATTTTCCTTTTTGTAGTAATTCTTGAATATTTTCAGGCATATTATGAACTAGAAACCATTTGTAAACAGTGCAAGGATTAAGATTATTTTTTAATAGAAAATCATAAAGTATAGCTTCATCTTCTCCTAAATGATTGCGATCATTACAATGATAATGGCTACATCTTCCTAGTAAAATAACTAAATTATCATCATCAATACCTGGAAAAATAGTTTTAAATAACCCCTTCAAAACCTCTACTTTTTGCAAGTATTTTTTCTTGATTTTTTCACTAAATTTTTGTTGGTAATTCATGTCAATTTGTAGCACGAAACTACTATTTTTATAGATTGTAGCAATAGTGTGACCAAAAGGCTTAAATAAAGTTAAAGTCGCCTTCTTTTCGCACAAAATGACAACATTATTAGCGTGTTTATCTACAGGAAAAGGAACTTGGGGTCATGTAAATCATTTAATTAATGAAGGAAAATATGAAAAAGTTATTCTAATTACTAATGAATATGGTAAAGAAAATTTCTCTAAAAATGATAGTACAGAATTAATTCCAGTAAACTTAAATCAAGGTTTAAAAGAGTTAAGAGATGAAATTCAAGAAAAATTAAAGGATAAAGTAAATGATACAGAAGTTGCTTTAAATCTTGTTTCAGGTACGGGAAAAGAACATATGGCTATAGTTGCAGCTTTACTTAAATTAGGTATAGGAGTAAGATTAATGGCTGTAACAAAAGAAGGTATAGAAGAACTTTAATTCTTTTTTATAACATAAAATATTTCATTTTCTTTTTCTATAACATTAAAACTATAATTTAATCTTTTTAACATTAATTCAATCCAACCACGTTTAGGAAAATTCATTTTTTTTGTAGATAATACTTTAGTAGAAAAACTTACAATAACAAATCTTGCAGCAACATTTTTTATTATTAGCTCACTTAATTTATGTTTTTTACTTAACTCGATGGTATCAAAAACCTTAAACAAGAAACAAACGTCAAAATTATCTAAATTCCTAAACAAATCTTTTTTAGTAATATCAAATAAATTTAATTGAATAGTTTTACCATTAATTTTCTTAATTTTAAAGAATTCATTTAAAAAATTACAATCTTCTTTATTTAATTCAGTTGCTACATATGTAATATTATTTAAATTCATAAAAATTATAGAAAAAGGATTTAATCCTGAACTTATATCAAGAATTGAATTTGGTTTTCCTGTAATGTTAAATATTTCTTTATATAAACTATTATAAAAACCTAATCTTTCTTTTGTAGAAATATGTAAACTTAAAATTTTCTTATAAATTTCGATATTATTACTTTTCTTTAATTCTTCTAAATATTGGTTTCTTTTTACAATATCCTTAGTAGTATACATTCCATAAATTTTTCTTAATAAAGCTCTAGTATTTTTTACAATAAATTTAAAATTCTTTGATCTTTTTAATTCAGATTCTTTTTTGTACTTCAATAAACTCTTGAATACTTTAAAATTTTCTGGGTAATGCTTTAAAATAAAATTTTTTACTATTAAATCATCCAAATAACTTAACTCTTTCTTAGTTTTAATTTCTTTAATTAATAAACTTAAAATTTCCATAAAAACAATAGAATAAGCTAATTTAAAAATTTAATCAAAAAAAGAAAAAGAAAAGCTAGGCCTTGAGAAGGCGCTAGCTTAAAATGGCTTTTTAAACAAAGGCAATTAAAGGGGGTTTAGAGGTCTTTAGAATGCCTTTATCTAAGCATGTCGATACCTAATTCGTGAGACATTTGAGTTGCTCTTTGTGACGGCTTAGTGTAATCAATTTTCCCTAATACATATGGTGAGTTTACCCCAGTTATTATTGTCATTATTCTTAACTTACCATTCATATTTGGGCTTATTCTTGCACCCCAGATAACATTTGCATCTGGATCAAGAGATTCTGTTACTATTTCTCCAACTCTAGAAACTTCTTCTAAAGTTAAGTCTTCTCCACCCGTAACATGTATCAATGCTCCTGTTGCACCTTCATACGTCACGTCAAGCAAAGGATTAGTTAAAGCTCTTCTTGCTGCTTCATCTACTCTACTTTCTGTATCAGACTCCCCAACTCCAATTACTGATACTCCTCCATTACTCATTATTGCTTTTACATCAGCATAATCCAAATTAACTAAACTTGGAATTGCTATTGTTTCTACTATACCCTTAATCATTGTTGAAACTAATTCATTAGCTACAGCAAATGCTTGTTGTATAGGTAAATTACCAGCTATACTTACTAATCTGTTATTATCAATTACAATTACAGTATCAGAAGTTTGTCTTAATTGTTGTAAACCAAATTCAGCCTTGTCCACTCTTGCTCTTTCTATGTTAAATGGCATTGTTACTGTCCCAATTACAATTGCACCCATTTCTTTGGCTACTTGTGCAACTACTGGAGCAGCTCCTGTACCTGTACCTCCTCCCATACCTGCACAAACAAAGACCATATCAGAATTTTGCAGCATATTTTTTATTTCAGCTAAACTTTCTTTAGCAGCTTCTCTTCCTTTTTCAGAGAATCCACCACATCCTAATCCCCTAGTTAATTCTTTACCAATTATTGTTTTTTTATCTGCTTCTGTAATATCTATATGTTGTTTATCTGTGTTAATAGCAAGAATTTCAGCTCCCGTTATACCTTTTTTGTATAACCAGCTTACCATATTGTTACCTGCGCCTCCTACACCTATAACCCTAATATTAGCTTGTCCAACTGTAATTTCCTCAAAAGCACTTTCTTTAGCTGTTTTTAATGCGTTTTGTATAATAAATTCCATCTTTTTTCCCCCTGAGTTTTTTTATGACTATAATTGAAGGTATATATTATATAACCGAAAGGTTTATATTTAAGTTAATATTACCTTCTATAGAATTAGTTTTAATCGCCAAATTAAGACTGTTCAGTTGATATAAATCAAAATAACTTTGAAGTTTGAAGCCCAAATTTCAAGCATTTTATATTTGATTTCAACGCCAATTGAAGTCAAATCATAGCTTTTCTAACTTTTTTATTCAAAAATTAAGTTCTTATAGATACGTCTTTGTATTTAAGCATTATTAAAATTTAAATTATATATTACAGAATATAAATGTTATTTAATATATAGTTTATTCTATATTCTATGGCTAAAATTCAGATTGGTGATTATATAGAAGTAGTAACATCATCAGGAAACATCAAAGGAAACCTAATGCCTAGTACCACAAATAAAGTAATTGTTAAGTTAGATAATGGCTATAATATAGGAATTTCTCGAGATAAAATTAAAAGAGTTGTATTAATAAAAAAAGCACAAACAAGAAGAGAAAAATTAGAGACAGTAAAAGAAAAAAAAGGCTTGCCTGTAATAAGTATTTTGCATACAGGAGGAACAGTAGCTTCTAAAGTTGATTATAACACCGGAGCTGTAACTGCAAGTTATGATCCTGAAGAATTAGTAGCTATGTTCCCAGAATTAGGAGAAATAGCAAACATAAGATCAAG
>CAYHUM010000014.1:0-19391 GCA_964359945.1 Candidatus Woesearchaeota archaeon
GCTGATTTTAGAGTTTATGATAGAGGTGTAAAACCTGGAGATGATCATGCTAAATGGATTGTTTATCCTGTTCATGAGGGAGAAACTTTAACTTGGTATGAGTTTGCAGCTAAAAATAGAGTAGCTCATAGCACAAGAAAAAAATTATTAATGGCTATAGTAGATGATGAGGCTGATGTGACCTTTTATGAAGTTCAATGGAAAAGGCCATAAAATATTTAAATTCTTATTATATCTTATAAATTATGCTACAAAAAGAACAACTAGACAAAGCATTTCAGATAGTACGTATGAAAGGTCCTGTGTTACCTGTACAAATTGTTAAGGAATTGGGAGGAAATACTATGATTGCTGGAGCTATTTTATCTACCTTAGTTTCAAATAAACAAGTTATGATGAGTAATGCTAAATTTGGAGGAAGCCCAGTTTACTATGTTAAGGGTCAAGAACATAAATTAAGTATTTTATATGATAAATTGCCTGAAAAAGAGAAAGAAGCATATAGTATGTTAAAATCTAAAGGTATTTTGAGAGATAGAGAACAAGAACCTGCAATAAGAGTGGCTTTAAGACAAATAAAGGATTTTGCTTTACCATTAAATGTTACTATACAAGATAAGACAGAAGTATTTTGGAAATGGTATTTAATGAATGATGAAAATGCAAGTGGTTTAATAAGAAATATTCTAGAAAAAACTTTACCAATTAAAGAGAAAATTCAAGAGAAACCTCAAGAAATTAAAAAACAAGTTGTTGAAGAAAAAATTCAACCTAAACTGCAAATTCAACCAGAAGTTTATACGCTTAAAAAAATTGAATTGTTTAAAAAAGAATTAGAGAAAAGAGAACAAGTTGTAGAAAAACCTAAAAAAATTAAATTAGATCTTGAATCTAAGATCATTGATTATTTATCTAGAAATAATATAAATAAAACTTATATAGAGGTTATAAGAAAAAATAGAGAAATAAATATGGTAATAGAAATACCTTCTAAAATTGGATCATTAACATTTTTCTTGAAAGCTAAAGATAAAAAAATTATAAATGATTCAGATGTAATTTTAGCTTATAATGAGGCACAACAGAAAAAATTACCAGTCTTGTTTCTAAGTACAGGAAGTTTAACTAAAAAAGCTAGGGAATATATGGATAAAAACTTGAAAGGACAATTACTTTTTAGGTCTCTTGTTTAATGCTATAAAAATATGAAAGATTATTTATTTGTTTTTGGAAGAGACCCTGAACTTTCTTTATTAGAAGTACTTTCTTATTTTAAAGCTAGAAATATTGAGAATAAAGTTAAAAGGTATGATAATTATGGTATGATAGTTTCTTTAAATAATTTAGATTTTAATAAGATTATTAGTGATTTGGGAGGAACTGTAAAAATAGGAGAAGTTATTTATCATGGAAATAAAGATGAATTTGAATATGAACTTAATAAAATAAATATTTATACAGGAAAAAGTAATAAAATAAAATATAGTATAGGAATTTGCGGTAAAACAATTTTTGACAGGGGATTAATTGAAGAGTATTTTAAAAGAAGATTTAAGGAAGAAGGATTAAAATTAATTTATAAAAAATCACTTAGTTTAATCCCTAGTAAAATAATAAGAAGTGAACTTATTGAGTATGGTTTGGATATTTTATTATATGATAATTATATAGCTAAAACTATAGCAATTTACAATCCTTTAAATTATAAAGAAAGAGATTTGGGAAAACCTGAAAAAGATTTTCTAAAAAGCATTTCTATAAGGTTAGCTAAAATATTAATAAATATAAGCCAAGTAAAAGAAAATCAAACTTTATTAGATCCTTTTTGTGGGACAGGAATTATCTTACAAGAGGCTTTAATTATTGGCATAAACGTTATTGGTATAGATAAAGAAGAAAAATCTGTTTCAATGACAAAAAAGAACTTAGAATGGTTAATTAAAAAATATAATATAAAAAATAGTTATAAATTAACTAAAGGAGATGCTCAAATTTTATCTAAATTTGTAAATAAAGTTGATGTTATTGTTACAGAACCTTATTTAGGTCCTTATATTAGAAAACTACCTGATAATAAAGAAGCTAATAAAATACTGGAAGAGTTATATTTACTTTATTCTAGATTTTTAATAGAATCTAAAAAGATATTGAAGAATGAAGGTAAAATTGTTATTATATTCCCTAGATTTAGAACAATTTCAAATAAAGTTTTTGGTTTAGACAAAGAGAGATTAATAAATAAAAATGGATTTAAAGTAAGTGAAGACTTTAGTGTAGAATTACCAATAGTTTATTCTTATAAAGAAAGTAGAATCTTAAGAGAGATTTATGTTATAGAAAAAGCATAAGAGAAACTTTTATATATAATCTGTACATTATAAAGTAGTCATGGAAGAAGAGGTAACATTACAAAATACAGTAAATCAACCCAAACAAGTATCTAATAAGGTGGTTGTTATTTTGGTTGTAGTAGCTGTTTTAGTCTCTGTTTTGGGTACTTATTTTGTTTATAGTAAAGCTAATCAAATTACAACAACTTCACAAACTACTGGTAATATAATTAATAACCCAATTACATCTACTATAGGAATAGTTGGAGTAGAAATTGTTCCTAAACAAAATCAAGAGAGTGAAAATAAATGAAAAAAGGTGAAATATCAAATAATGCTTTATTTGTTTTAATAACTTTATCTATTATAGTTTCATTATTAGGAACATGGGTTAGTTTATCTAAGTTAAGGATTCCGTCAATAACAGGATTTCCTATTACTCCTAGTACTACTGGAGTAGCTAATGTTACAGTAAATTCTACTGTTAGTATAAATTGTAACATGACTAATTGTAATGTATTTTTCCAATCACAAAATCCAGGAGATGTTAATAATACTTTTGATAATGCCCCTTTACCTTTTAATATAACTAATGATGGAAGTGTAAGAGTTAATGTTACTGTTAGAAAAAGTGCTGCTCTGTTTCAAGGGACTGGGGGTGATACAGGTGCTTTCCAGATGAATGCTACATGTGCATGTGGAGCAAGTAGATGCTGTGGTAATTGGACAGCTATTCTTGCAGCCGGGTGGTATTCAAACTGGACAGATATAACAACAAGTGATAAACAAATAGTAGATAGACTTAACTTTACAGATGGATCAGATTCTGTAAGAATAGAAATTAGAATTAACGTTCCATCTGATGAGCCTTCTGGAACTAGATCAAGTACTTTAACATTTACAGCCACTGTTGGCGAATAAAATATGAAAAAATGGTTGATTATATTAACTTTATTATTATTTGTATATAAAACAGATGCTTATTTATTATCCCCTCCAAAGATAGAATATAATTTTGAACCAAATGCAATTTTTGAATCTAGTTTTACTATAATTAATCGTGATGTAGAACCAGTAAATGTTTTAGTTTATGTTCAAGGAGATTTAAATCAAAGTTTTAGTTTTAGTGAAAATGTGACTAGTGTACCTGCTCAATCATCTAAATCAATTAGTTTTAAGATATTTATGCCAGAATCTTTAAAGCCTGGAAGCCATGTTAACAAGATAATAGTTGAACAAGTTACTTCAGAATCTGAACAGGGAATAGGAGCTAAAGTTGCAATAGGAATACTAGTGCCTATTCAAGTACCTTATCCTGGTAAATACTTAACAGCAGATTTAAGTGCAAAAAGCATCAATATAAATGAGACTCAGGAATTTAAAGTTAGACTGTATAATTTAGGTAAAGAAACAATAAGTAATGTTGTTGTTGATATTTATATTTATGATTCTAATAAAAATAACATTGGAAAAGTAACAGAAACAACATCAAATATGGCTGCTACAAATGTACGAGATTTAATTTTAAATTGGGATTCTGAAGGAAATAATGCAGGAATTTATGATGCCATTGCTAACATAACATATGATGGTATAAAAACTGATGTAGTAACTAAATTTAGAATAGGAGATTTAATAATAAGGATAAAAGATATAACTTATTCTAGTATTAAAAAAGGAACTATTGGCCGAGTTAATGTTTTAATTGAAAGTTTATGGACAGGGGATATAAATAATGTTTATGGGCAACTGGATATTATCGATAATACTGTTTTAGTAGGTTCTAGTAAAAGTGAAACTTTTTCTTTAGAAAGTGCAGCTGAAAGGAATGTTGTATTATTTGTGGATGCAACTAATCTTGAAACTAAGGAATATGATGGTAAAGTTACAATATTTTATGCAAATAAAACTTCACAAAGATTATTTAAAGTAGTTATAAGTAGAGATTTTTTAAGTAGAGTTTTTATAATACAAGGTTTAATAATATTAGCAATAATAATACTATTAATATTGACAATTCTTAATTACAGGAAAATATTTAAAAAAAATACGGGGTGATTTTTTGAGACTAAAAGTTTTTGTAATAATATTAGTTTCATTAGTACTTATTTCTAGCATAGCTACTTATTTCTATGTGAGCTATAGAGTAGTAGATGTAAAAAATCTTAAAATGTATCTAACTGTAGGAAATAATTTAGGTTTTAATACAGATACAAATGCAATTTATTTTGGTACGGTTCCAACAGGAGGAAGTTCTAGTAGAACAATTTCAATAAAAAATGAAAGATGTAGTAAATGCTTAGTTAAAATAAATTCAGAAGGTAAGATTTCAAATTTTATAAATGTATCAAATAATAATTTTTTTATGAATAAAGGTGAATCTAAGGATGTAAAAATAGAAGTTTTTGTTCCTGATTCTCTAAATGAAGGCAATTACACAGGGACTTTAAAGATATACTTCTTAAAGAAAACTATTTAAATAATTTAGTTTATTTAATATTGTAAAAATGAGGTTAAATAGAAATTTAATAGCAGGATTAGTAATCTTACTTATGTTTGCTACGTTAGTTAGTAATATAATGATTTCTAGTTCTATTAAAAAATATACTGGTGTAACAGGACAAGCTCCTTCTACTACTGGAGTAGTTAATATAACCATAGGAAATGTTTCAGAACCTAGTCCAGAACCAAGCCCAAGTACAGGCGGGGGTGGAGGAGGAGGTGCTTCCCCAAAAATATTCATATTAGACTTTAGGATACAAGATTCTTATAGTGTTATTGCAAGTAGGCTAGATACAATAATAACTATATTTAGTTCAGATAGAAATTTTACATTTAATGTTGATAGCACAAATAAAACTACATCCGTACTTAAATTAGGAAAAACAATCATATATGTAAATAAAGATTTTATAACTTATATTGATTTTGATAAAGACAAATCAGATGATTTATCCATAGCTTATGATGGTAATGAGATGATATTTATAGCATTAAGAAAACCAGCAGCAGTAGAGGAAGTAGAACCAATAATAACTAGTAAGAGAATATTAGAAGGTCAACCAGTACAAAAACCAGCTTTATTAGAGAAAAAGAATTATTTATTATTATTTATACTATTATTAATATTAATAATTGCTTTACTATTATATGTTTATAGTAGAAGATTGAAAAAAGTAGAAAAGAGAAAACCTATAAAGAAAATAGAGATTAAAACAGAAGAAAAATCTATTCCTAGGTTTGAAGGTAAATTGAAAGTATTGGAAAGAGGTTATAGGGAAGGACTTATAAGTAAAGAGTCCTATAATAAAAGTGTTCAAAGAATAAAGGAAATTATGAAAAAAAGATAAACTTTATAAATAAGATAATTAATTTATAAATATAATGGTTGGGAGTTTAATTAAAAAAAGAGCTTTGTTAAGGGAAGCATTAAGAGATTTATCTAAAGAACTATCAAAACTAAAAGTTAGTAAGAATAACCTTAGTAATGAATTAAAAAAAGTTTCTTCACAATTTTATAAAGTAGAGGAAAAAGAATCACAATTAAGAACTAAAATTTCTATGCTAGTAATAGAAGAGTCTCAATTAAATAAGAAGAAAAATAAAATACAAGAAGATTTAGAAAGATTAAACGAAAGATTATTAAAAATATCTAAAATTAGAGAAGAGTTGGGTGGTGTTTAGACAGTTCTTTTACTATTTCTTCTGCTGCTATAAATTCTGGTATTATTATGAATGTTGCTCCTGCACTTTTAAGTCTATTAGCAAATTCTTTTCTATCAGATCTAGCATAAACTGTTATATCTGGCCTTATTTCTTTGGCAGTTAAAGTTATCATTATATTTTTTTCTGTTTCTCCAAGAACTGTAATTAATGCTTTTGCTTTTTTAATTCCTGCTTCTATAAGAGATTTCTCTTCTAGAATATCAACTTCATCAACAACGAATCCTTTTTTTTCTAGTAATGAAACAACACTTTCATCTTTATCTAAGATAATATATCTTTCTTTTTTTGCTCTTAACAATTCTGCTATATGTGAACCAACACGACCACCACCACAAATTATATAGTGATTTTCAAGTTTTTTTATTTTATTCATTAGTCCCACCTTTTTTAAGTACTCATTTAATTGACCTTCCAAAACAAGGTCTAATAATGACCATAAAGCGAACCAAAGTACAAATAACCCTACTGAAAGTAATATTATTTGTAATACTCTTAATGGTAAATAAACCTCATTTGTATGTAAAAATGCAAATGTTTCAAATGTTAATAATAATGCATTTAAAAAATCTACCTTTTTAAAAATCATATGGCCTATAATGCCAATAAAAAGTAAGAATAATATCATAACTATTAATAATTTTATTTTCTTAGAAACATTAAATATGTCATCATCACCCATTTTTACTTTTAAATTCATAAAGTAAAATTTATATGAGTGATTTAAATATTTTTGCTTTACAAATGAGTAGTCAATTAGTAGTTTTCTACTCTAGGAGCTAAAATAAATAGAAGTTCCATTTTATCTATAACTTTATATTCTAGTTTAAGTGGATAATCCTTGTTAAATTGTATTGTTACCTTATCAGCTATTTTACTACCTTTTATCATTTTTTTTAGATATTCTATAGAATACTTTGCTTTTACTTTTTCCTTATTATCAACTTTTATTGAAGAATCATCTCCAGATTTAATTTCAACATGCCCTTGACTTAAATTACTCTCTGCCTGAATTACCAATTTACCTTGTTCTGCTAATAATAAAACAGAATCAGAAACTATATCCATGTCTTCTACTGCTTCATCAAAAATCATAGTATTTAATTCAATTTTTAATGGAAATTTAAGCTCAGGTATTTTTTGTTCTTTTTCTTTTATATCTATAAGTGAAATATTAAAGGTTCTTGTGGATTCTCCTTTAAGCTGTATTACTAATCTATTTTTATCTTCATCTAATGTTAATATAATTATATCACTAGGCTTTGCTCTTTTAAGTACTTGTTTTAAATTTTCTAAGCTTATAGAAATTAGCTTTTCTTCTTTCACATTATACTCGGAAAATGCAGAGCTTAGAAGTCTGAAAACAATCATGGCTACGGTTGCAGGATCCATAGCAACTATTTCTAGTTTATCCTTCTGGACTTTTATTACAACGTCATTTACTAATTCCGATATTATCGAGATACTGTCTTTAAGATATTTTGGTTCTGTTAGTGTTAATTTCATTTAAACCCTCTTTACTTAATATAGAAGAATATATAAATTTTATTATAGTTAGTATTCGCGCCATCTATGATCACATTTTGTACATTGGAAAAATTTAGTTTCAGCTTCATCTGCTGATCTTGTTTGGATTAACCAGAAATAAGCTTCTTTATTGCCACATTTTGAGCATTCTGCTTTTGTTACAGGTAATGTTTCTAATTTCTTTTTAACTACTTCTATTTTTTCCTCTTTTTTAAGATCAATCTTTTCCTTAAGAACTATATCTTTCTTTTCCTTAGATGAGTAACCACAAGAACATACTAGGTTCTTCTTACCATCCTTCTTTGGTATTAGTATACTTCCGCATTTAGGGCAAAATAGCATTTTATAGACCTGTTAGTTCAGTGAAAAATATTTTAATCCATCCAAGCATAGGTATCCTTAAAATAGCTTTCCCTAGGACATTTTCCTCTGGAATCCTAGTTTCACCTATGGCTTCAAAGCTATCTGAGTTATGATCTCCTTTAGTTTGAAAATAATAGGTATTTGAATCTTTCCATTTCCTAATGACTCTATGTATTATGGGGTTTTTGGAATTTGACTTAAAGACAATTACATCACCTATATTTATTTTTTCTGGTTTTACTCCTCTTAAAATCATAATATCTCCTTTATTAAAACCATTTGCAAAAGGTAAATCTCTTGCTTGTTCTAGTGTTAAATTATAATTAGAGTGCCATTTACTTTGGGAATCCCACCACGTATCAAAATTAGTATCATGTTCCATACTTCCTGAAACTACGGCTACTATTGGAAATGATGTACTAAATACTAAACCTATTAAAGGGTAGATTATAAATTTAACCAGTAAAAAAGCCAATATTATATTAACTATCCAAGACAATATACTATTTGATTTCCATATAAAATTCCAGATTTTTTTAAGCATAGACATTTTACTTTACTTTACTAATTAAAGAGGACATTTCTTTAATGTCTTTCTTTAATGAATCAACTGCTTTTTGAAGTGCTTTTTCAGGAGTTTCTTTTCCGTCGGTTTCTATTAAAAATGTAGGATCACTTACCAATTGATGCTCTATCCTATAAGCTGCTATTTTTACGTGTTCATCTTCCCATAATTTTTCACGAAGAATATTACATAAAGTATGGCCTTCGCCCTTAATCTTGAATTTTAATCTTGTTTTACTTTCTTCTAGAATATCTATTTCCATTTTATTTCTTTAAAAAGAAGCTATTTTAAATCTTTCGTTTTTCTAAGATAAAACATCCTATATTCACTTTATAAACCTTCTTTTTATGGAATGAATAGATTTTCTTTATTGGAAGGTTAAGCTTGATAATATTAATTAAATCAAAACCATAATCTTTAGATATACTTTTTATGAATTTTATTGATTCTATCTTGTGTATAGAATAAATCTTTTTAGATATCTTAAATGCTTTTTCTAAAAACAGCTTATCAGCATGTTCCTTCTTTACTCCAAAAGGCGGATTTTGTATTACTACATCAACTTCCTCATTAAAATCATTTATATCTTCTTTTACTATTATAAAATTCTCTAAACTCAAATTTTTTATGTTGTTTTTGCATACGTTTGTTGATTCCTCATCTTTATCTATGAAATAAACCTTTTTTGCACCTAAGATTAAGGTTCCTATTCCAAGAATTCCATTACCACACCCCAAATCTGCTATAATTTTATTTTTAATATCATTATTTAAGAAAGCTGTCCATAATATTTGAGATGCAATTTCTGAGTCTGTGTTATATTGTTCTAAACTTACTTTAGGGTTTTTTATGGAATCTAATTTAGAAAGAATTACAGCTAATTGTTTTTTATTCATCTTTAATTTTAATTATATCCCCTATCGTTAATGAACCTGTTTTAGTTTCTTTTTTATTCATAGGAGCAGTTTTAATTTTGTTTATTAATCTTAAGTTTAAGAATTTTTCAAGTTTTTTAGCTAAATTTATTTCAGGTTCTAAATGTCCTGATTCTACGGAATGGATTACAGAAATTTTTTCTGATATTTTTTTAGCAAGTTCTTCTTGTTTTAAATTTAGTTTTTCTCTAGCATTTTTTATTAATTTTGCATAATCATTAATAATTAGTTCTATTTCTTCTTGTTTATTTTCTTTATACTTTGGAATTACTTTTTCTTGTTTTTGTGTAGAAATAATTTTACCAAATCTAGCACAGTCTATACAAACATTTAATGTCGAGTCTTCTATTAAGGCTTTTACTAAATTTTTGTTAGAACCACAAAGTTCGCATTGCATTTTAGATTTTGTACTTTTTAAAAAGGATTGTATTCGGATTTGTATCTATACTATAGTTGTATATTAAATATATAGATTGGTTAAGCATGCTTAAATATGTTTTGTTTACTTTAATAAACCCCAAATTTTTTTATTGACCATTATTTATTATCGATTGTAATTCACTATAACTTTTAAATTCATCATGCACCACACTATCAATTATTAATGAAGGCGCTTTTGTTATGTTAAATATATCTTTTAAAGTTGTAATTGCTGGGTTATTATTGTCGATGTCAAAAGAAAAGGTTATGAAGGTATCTTTATTTCTTAAATATAATTCATCAAGTATGAAACCTTGATCTTGTGATTCTTTATAAATTAATTCATCATCTTTGTTATTACTATAGAAAAATAGAACTAGAGTATAGTTCTCATTGCATGTTTGTTTTAAATCACGTAATGTCAACCATGTTCTTAGCTCAACTAATTGATATGTTTCTTTTTCTATTAATAGTTCTGGATTATCTTTTCCTAATCTTTCTTCAAGTATAGTTACTCTTCTACCTAAATTAACTTTATCTTCCCAAATTTTTGACTTGGAAAAATCACATGATTTTTCCTTTTCTATTAATTCATTTTTTAGGTTTATTCCATCAAGAGATACTTTTATTTTTTCTTGTTCATACCTAGACTTAGAAAGTTGGTTACTAGAAAACCACGATCCTATAAATATCCCAATAATAAAGATTAAAGTAGTATAAGAGAATAAAGCTATGTAAGTAGATTTACTGATTTTTCTTTTATTCTTTTGATTTACCATTTTGGTTGTTTACCAGCTATAAAGTAGAAAGCTGATATGATCCAAAATCCTATCAAAAGCATAGAATATATAAATACATAGGATAAATATGTAAAAAGACTTACTTCTTTTATGTTGGTATATTTTTTGGCTATATTGAAGATCGTTATTGCTATAGAAAATGCTACTAATCCAAGGATTATCCTTAAATCTATGATAAAATTTATGATTGATAAAGAAGTCAAGTTTATTTTATAATCAAAATTAATGAGAGATAAAAAATGAATTTTCTGTATCAATGTTGTTGATATATCAATTATTGCTAAGGTAATACCTAAAATACCAAGACTTATAGAAATTAAAATTAATGGTAAAAAGAAGACCCCCAAATCACCATATTTTTTATTAAATAATCTCTTGTATTTTTTTAAATTATAGAGGTTACCATAGCACCATCTTATTCTTTGCCTATAGAGATCTTTAAATTTTTTAGGTACATTCGTGTAAGCTACTGTGTCAAGAGCCATAGAAATTTTTACATTTTTTGATTGAGCGCGTAATGCCATTTCAAAATCTTCTGTTATATTATTTTGTTCAAAACCTTTAGATTTTTTCAGAAATTCAGCTCTGAATATTGAACATCCTGGTGCTGCTGTTAAACCAGAATTAAAGCTAGTTATTTTTCTTGTAAAACTTGCTATACTATACTCAACCAATTGAATCTTTTCAAGAAGGTTTTTTGGTTTATACGGTTTTAGTGTAGGTATAACAATATTTACTTCCTTATCATTAAAATAACTTAAACATTTTTTTAGAAGATCTCTTTGTACTATTGTATCGGCATCTAAACACATTATAAACTTCCCTTTAGCAAATTTAATTCCTTGATTAAGTGCTATAGATTTACCTTCATTCTTTTTGTCTATTATTCTTATATTTTTATACTCTTTAAGTATCCTTAGGCTTTCATCAGTACTTCCATCATTTATGCATATTATTTCTATCTTATCTTTAGGGTAATCTAAATTAAGAACAGAGTTAACTGTATGTTTAATCACACTTTCCTTATTATACACAGGAATTACAACGCTTACAAATGGAAATTCTTTTATTGGCCTACTTCTTAATTTTTTTCTATTTTTTATAATCATAAATAAGTAAAATAGACCAACAAATATTCCTATATAATATGCAGGGTAAATTATTATATCAGATAACATAATTAGGAAGTTCTTTCGTATCTCCAGATTTCAACATAATTATCATTATAGACATTTTTAAAGTTTTTGCTATTCTTTAGTACAAAAAGTAGACCTGTTTCAGATTCCCATAAAGATTTTTTTAAATCATTATCTAACCAAATATATCTTATATTATATTTATCTAAGATTTTTGTTGTATCATCTAAATTTCTAGAGTACAAAATTTTTTGTGAGTCTTCCCATCTAGCATTAACATTAGGAACATAAGCAAAATAATCATCCATAAAATTCTTTCTTTCTGATATTGCATTGATCCAATGACCTCTACTATAATGACTAAATATTACATCATTAGTGTTAGTTCTTTCTTTTAAGAATAATAATCCACGAATAATCTCCCTATTAGGAAGCTCATTAGATACTCTGTTTATATAAGAAAACCCAGAAAAGATTATACCACAAATGATTATTAAAACTAAAAGTGTTTTTATAAGGTTACTTTGCCATCTTGCCTTTATTAAATTTAGTAATCCTATTGCTGCTACTATGGATAGTATTATATTTAAATAAAATAGGGACTCAGTTAAGTAAAAAGAGATTATTACTAATAAAATAACTATTAGATAGAAATGTAAGATTTTATATTTGTTTATCCACAATTTTTTAAATCCAAATAAAGATAAAACTATAGTAAATAAACTTATACCGAATTTACCCCCAAAATCAGATATAATACTCTGAAATGCAAAATTAATCCCCTTTTCTTTTACACTAAATGCCAATCTTTCATAAAATAATGGTAGGTTAAGTAACAAATAATTATAGTATATTATTACAAATAAAGTTAATAATGTAGTTATTATAAACCATTTTATTTTTGCTCTGTCTTTAAAGATGATATATAAAAATATTACAGCCAAAAATATTAATGGAATATAAAAACTAAATAGTCCAAGTAAAATTATTATTAACGTTGATAAAATAAGATACAATTTTTTATTTAATAATAAATAAAATGCTAATAAAGATAAAAACACTAAAATACTATAATTATTACATGTAGAAAATAAGTAAATGAATGGAGGAGAAAGTACAATTATAATAAGTATCAGCAATTTAAGTTTATTCTCATTTGTTAATTTTCTAATTAGTAGATAAATTATTAATAATGAAAACATACCTAATAATATATTAAGGATTCTACATAGCATAATAAATTGAATTTTAGTAATAGAACTTAAAGATGAAATCAATGTGGGATATCCTATATAATATGGAAAAATCCTACCACCATAACTCAATGTATCTTCTTTAGGTATAGATTTTTCATTTGAGATTAAGTTTGATATTTTTATTGTCAGATAAGTCTCTGTCCCAGGAGGAGAATCATTTCCTTTAAAAGTTCTTATTATAGATGGGAGCAGTAAAACTATTACAGCTAGTAAAAAAATTAGTGCTAAATATCTTTTATATACAGGTGATTTCATAGGCTTCAGCTATACTATTTTTTTTGATTAATTTAAAACAATCACTATTTTCTATATAACTAACTTCTTTTATGTTGAAATAATTCTTTGTTCTCTGGGAAATATAAATTATGTTTATATTATATTTATTAAAGAAATCTCTGGCTATTGCTTCTGAAAATGTAGTATATATCAAATTTATGTCTTTAAGTCTTTGGTTAACATCTGGAGCTAAAAGGAAATAATCATCCATGAAATTCTTTCTTTCTGATACTGCCATTACGATATTTCCTTCATATATACCAGATAAAATTGTAAAATCATTAGGAGTTTTATTTTTTATTTCCTCTAGAACTTCAATTTCTTCATTTGTTATTGAGTTAAACATTGTTTTTTTTGCATTCGTTAGTGAAGGTAGGATTGATAGCAGTACTATCAATATTAATAATGCTGCTAATAAATAATTTTTTAAGTTAGATATTTTTGTTATTGTAATATAGCTTGAAATCTTCGAGAATGCTAGTGAAGACAATATTGAGAAACAAATTCCTAAGAAAATAAATCCTATGTTTACATCCATTAATTTAGTTACAAATAGTAGTAAGATAGAAAGCATCATTCCTGCTAATAAAAATATAGAATCTTTTTTCTCTCTAAAAAATCCGTAAAATATACCCAAGCTTCCAAATATTAATGGGATAATTCCAATATTATATATTGCATCAAAAATACTTGTGCCTTTAAAGAATAATGCTAGCAATTCTTGAGGAGTATTTTGCCATATTATTCCAAAGCCATACTGTAGGAATGCTTTTTTGAATATTATAAATCCTATTAATAATGTAATAAATATAGAGAATAGTATGGATTCACTTCTTAGTTTATCTACCTTTTTGTTTTCTATATTCATTAATATTAGATAGAATATCAATGAGAGTATAAATAAGAATGAAATAGGATGCGTTAGTGGTAATAACACAGATAAGATTATGAATGAAATTAAATAAAATTTACTTTTATCAATATTAATTAAGCAATAATAAGCTAAAAATACTAAAGGAATAATTAAAGAGTATATAGAGACTGAATTTAATGTTTCATTAATAAGTAGAGGAATAAACCCTGATATTAGGGCTGCTATTAAAGATGCATATTTATTTTTAGTAATTTCTTTTGATATA
Source organism: Candidatus Woesearchaeota archaeon (assembly GCA_964359945.1). Taxonomy (GTDB): domain Archaea; phylum Nanobdellota; class Nanobdellia; order SCGC-AAA011-G17; family CAYHUM01; genus CAYHUM01. Next base: position 14,471 of record CAYHUM010000014.1, read on the forward strand.
AGATAAACAATTATTACGGTTAAAGATATTAAAATTGCAGGTATTAATTTTAAGGCAAGGTTAAATGGTAATATTAACGTAAATGGCACAAGTAAATAATGGAAAAACTGAGGATACAAAATATTATGACCACCATAACTTAATTCATCATAAATCATTGGTCTTAAGTTTTCTCTAATGTAATCAATATGTCTTACATGAAAATAAGCTTTATCATCACTAAAATTATCTGATTGAAATATAAAAAACAATCTAAATCCAAGAACTATGGCGAATATTAAAAATAATAAATAATACTCTTTACTGATTTGAATTTTCATTTTTTTGTAATAATTTTGATTTTAACTGAGATTCAATAACATCAAAATAATCATAGAATTTTGGTGTCAACTTTAATATTTTTGTTCTTCCTGATTTTTCTGAGATAATAAAACTTTGTTCTTCAAGTATTTTTACATGTTCATATGCTTTATTGCTTCTTATTTTAATTAACTCTGATTGAAACACAGGTTGTTTAAATGCTATTACTGCTAATGTTTCTTGTACAGGTTTGCTTAGCTCAGAATCCGTAAGTAATTTTTCTGTAAGGTGAAGGTACTGTTTTTTAATATTTAATTTCCATTTATTATTATCATTTAATATTTCTAAAGAAGAATTTCTGTCTTCATAATCTTTTTTTATTTGTTCAAGTATTTGTTTAAGATAACCTTGAGATGCTATTCCAGTAAGTTTAGAGATATCTTCTATACTTAAAAATTTCCCTGTAGTAAACAATACGGCCTCGACTAAATTTTTATGTTCTTCCATAAAGAATTAATAGATATGGGATTTTTAAATCTTATGAAATTGCGTATCTTAAAATAGCACCAATACCACCAAGATTTTTTAACTGTATTCCTTCATTAGTTTCCGTAGATATAATTTCTACTTTTGCCCCTGTTTTTTGTGCTAATTGTTCAAATTCAGATATTTCTTTATCTTCTAAACTTTCCGATAATAATAATATGTCTACAGCCCCTATTTCCAATGCTTTTCTGATATCATTGATTTTATATGAAACTCTTTTATGATCTTTTCCTAGTAGTTCAAGGAATTTTTGCATTATTTGTTTTTCTTTTATTATTACTTCTTTTTCAAGTAAATCATGGCTTTTTTCTACTAATTCATTTAAACCAAATTCCCCACTATAACTTAAATCTTTAGTGCCTATAACTTTCTTCTTTACATCTGCATGCAAGTAATCACCATTAAGAAAATCTTCTTTTGTTGGACCAGGACCTCCTATTATTATACCTTTAAGTTCCTGCATATTAAAAAATTCTCTATTACAAACTTCAGATATTCTTTTAAAGAATTCATGAGCTGCTTCTTCTCTTAATCTTGCAAATCTTTGTTGCGATTGACCGCCTGCTTTTGTTTTTCCTGGAACTCCTGAGGTTAATTCAGTTATTTTTGTTATTGAAGTTCCTCTTACTAAACCAATTGTAGCTTCTCTTCTATCTAATACAACCAATCCATAAACCTCTTTATGTTCAAGCATATCTTTTAATGGATCTAGAACAAATTCATGATTACATCTATAAAGTCTAAATTTTAATGGTTCCGGGGGTTCAATAGACCATACTTCTATGTTTGCACTACCTTCACGTTCAGAAGAATTTCCTGCAAATGCTGCTAGTCCGTTTTCAGGTGTTTTTTTATATAACCTTAAATGTCTGATCATACGTTCAAGAGAATCAATAACATTCTTTTTTGTAGTTTTATCTTTAATATTTTCTGCTGTACCTTGTTCTTGAGCTAGATGCTGGATTATCTTAATAATATCATAACCAGCAGGAACATAAACAGAGATTAATTCTGTATGACGTCCCTTTATTTTTTCTAGATTTGCAATGAATTGTTTTAATTTAATTTTATTTTTTAGGTCCATGATTATTAATTTAAAAGTATTATTTATAAAACTTGCTAGAATTTAACTTCAAATTTATCCTCAAATATAATTTGTCTTGAATTAGTTACTTCTTTTATATCCTGCAGAACATCTTTTAATTTACTTTTATATTTTTTATCAAGAGTTAATGTAATTTCTGTTTTTAATGATTTTTGGTTTTTAGTTTTAAATTGTCTTACTTGTGATATTACATTTATAGCTAAATCTCCTATTGATTCTATTTTTTTATCTATGAGTTTTTTATTTGATTTTGGAAATTTAGAGGTATGAATACTTTTATTTTTTTCATATTTAATAAAATAATTTTGATAAATTTCTTCTGTAATATGAGGCATTATTGGGCTTATTAATTTTAAAAATGTAAGTAGTGATTCATATAAAGTAAATTGAGCAGCTAATTTAGATTTTTTATCAATGTTTTTATTGTACAAACGGTATTTTACAATTTCAAGATAATTATCACAAAAAGTATGCCAGAATATTTTTTCTATCTCTTTTTTTGCTTCACTTAGCTTATAACTATCATAGTATTTGATTGATTTTATTATTAAATTATTTAGCTTAGAAAGCATCCATTTATCTATTAGACTTAAATTTATTTTTCGTTTTTTGTAATCATTTAATTGCATTATTGTGAATTTTGATGCATTCAATAGCTTAGTTAAAAATTTATTTCCTGCTACTAATTCTTTTTCTTGGAATGGCAAATCTTCTCCAAATGTAGCTGTTCCAACCCAATAACGTAAAACATCAACATTATACTTTTCTAATACTTCATGAGTCCATACAGCATTTCCTTTTGATTTATGCATTCCCTTTCCAGATGGATCGAGAACATAAGTGCCAATAGCAATTTCTTTCCATGGAATTGATTTAAAATGATAAAGTGATTTTAATATTGTATAAAATGCCCATGTTCTTATTATGTCATGACTTTGCGTTCTTATACTAAATGGATATAGTTTTTTATATAAATTAGGATTTTCTAACCATCTCCCAGCTATTTGAGGGGTCATGGAAGATGTCATCCAGGTATCAAATATATCTGGTTCAGGAATAAATTCATTAGAACCACATTTACATTTTTTCTTTGATTTATTTGTTTCAGGATCAATGGGCAAATCTTTTTTATCTGGAATCATTACATTACCACAATTTTTACAATACCATACAGGAATTGGGACACCATAATAACGCTGTCTAGAAATACACCAATCCCAACTTAGATTTTTTACCCAATCTTCATATCTTATTCTATAAAATTCAGGAATCCATTTTATTTTCTTTCCTTGTTTTATTAACTCATTTTTATGATCTAAAGTTTTAATGAACCATTGTTTTGTTACTATAAATTCTATAGGAGTAGAACAACGCCAACATGTTCCTATGGATTGCTTTATTGTTTCTTTTTTTATAATTCTATTTTCTTTCTCTAAATCATTTATTATTTCTTTTTTTGCTTCATTTATTGCTAAACCTTTATACTTACTTGCGTTTTCATTTAATTTTCCATCTTTGGTTATAGAAATTTTTAATGGTAATTTATGTTTTTTCCACCATAAAATATCAGTTGTATCCCCAAATGTACATACCATAACTATACCAGAACCAAAATTAGGATCTACTTTATCATCTGTAAGTATAGGAACTTCTTGTTTAAACAACGGAACAATTGCTTTTTTATTTACTAAGTTTTTATATCTATTATCATTAGGATTAACAAATATTGCTACACAAGAACTTAAAAATTCTGGTCTTGTAGTTGCTATAGTTATTTTTTTATTATCTTCTAAATCAAAGTTTATGTAATTTAAAGTAGTTTCTCTTTCTAAATCCTCTATTTCTGCTTGTGCAAGTGCTGTTTGATGATATGTACACCATAATGTAGGCTCTTCTGCTCTATAAACTAACTTTTTTTCATATAAATCAATAAAAGAGGTTTGAGCTACTTTTTGTGATTCTGTATCAATAGTTGCATACAATAAAGACCAATCATAACTATGACCGAGTGCCTTAAAGACTCTATCAGAATAAGATTTTTCAACTTTTTTTGATTCTTCTAAACAAAGCTTTCTAAATTCTGCTTTAGTTACATTTTTTTTAGAAATCTTTAGAGTTTCTTCTACATACTTTTCAGTAGGTAATCCATTATTATCAAAACAGGGCGCAAAATAAACATTATAGCCTTGCATTCTTTTATAACGAGCAATAATTTCAAATTGTGTGTAGTGTAAAGCATGGCCTATATGTAAATGACCAGCAGACGCATAAGGAGGAGGAACATCAATAGAGAAAATTGGTTTATTAGATTTTTTATCAAATTTATATAAATTGTTTTCTTCCCAGAAATCTTGCCATTTCTTCTCTATGTCTTTAGCATTATAATCTTGCATAATAGAAATCTTTATTATATGTTTTTAAAGATTTTGTTTAGTAAGTTTTTTATATATATGTAAATTGGGTTTTTTATGACAATTAATTGGAAGAGGTTATTATTTGTATTGTTTTGGATTATAGTTTATGCTATAGTTATTTATTATGGTATAAAAGGATTTAATTTAAGTGATAACATAATGACTACATTTTCATTTTTTAGGTTGGTTGGTTTATTAGCTTTTACTACACTAGCTTTTCAGATATCAACAGGCGCTTTTAGATCTATTTTAAATAAAATATTCAATCCTATTAAATTATATAAATTCCATAATGTAACAGGAGGCATAGCCTTTTTATTAGCATTAACACATCCTATCTTATTTATAATAGCTAATTACATGATAAAAACACTTGACTTTAGTTATTTTATACCTTTATATATAACAAATGATTTTTATAGAACAGCTTTATCTTTTGGACCCACTGCTTTGTATTTATTATTCTTAAGTGTTGGAGCAGCTGTTTTAAGGAAAAAGATCAAGAATTGGATATGGTTCCATAGATTAAATTTTATCATATTTATTTTGGTATTTA
>CAYHUM010000015.1:0-18530 GCA_964359945.1 Candidatus Woesearchaeota archaeon
ATATTTGAAGAGAGATTAGATGAATTTAGCAAAAAGCTTAAAAAAGTCACATAACAACTAAGCCATGCGGGAGTGCCGGAGCGGTCAAACGGGCTAGAATTATAAAAGTAATAGCCAAGCTAAGGACCTAGTGGCTTAGTGCCTACGCAGGTTCGAATCCTGTCTCCCGCATACTAAGATGAGAACAGGTACAACAAATCCAAATTTAAAGAAATTGATTAGAGAATTGAAACGTTTATCTAGAAAGAATAATGTAAACACATGGAGAGCAGTAGCCGAAATCCTTGAAAAACCTACTAGAAGAAGAGTTGATGTAAATATAGATAAAATAAATAGAATTTGTAAAGATAATGAAACAATAATCATTCCAGGAAAAGTTTTAGGTTCAGGTATATTAAATAAAAAAGTAACTATAGCTGCTTGGAAATTCTCAGATCAAGCAAAAGAAAAAATAAAACATCACTTAACCATAGAACAATTAATAGAAAAAAATCCTAAAGGAAAGGATGTGAGGATAATAACATGACAGACGAATATGATAAAGAAAATAAAATACCAGGACAAAGTGATTATGAATTAAATTATAAAGGAAAAGCTGATATGTTTTATTTAGAAAAAACACATCATGAAAATAAAATTAAAAAATTAAGACAACAGCAACCTATACAAAAACATAAAGAAGAAGACATAAAAGATCTAGAAAAAAAATTTGATAAAAAAACAATAGATGAAGTTTTAGGTGATTATTAAAATGAAACCTACTGTTATAGACGCAACTAACTTAATATTAGGAAGATTAGCAAGTAACGTAGCTAAGAGAGCATTGCATGGAGAATCTTTTATAATAATTAATTGTGAAAATTCAATTGTTACAGGAAAGAAAAAATCAGTTTTACAAAGATATAAAGAAAAATATGATATAGGAAATCCATTAAAAGGACCATTTTTTCCTAAAATGCCAGATCGTGTAGTAAGAAGAACAATAAGAAATATGTTGCCATTTAAACAATATAGAGGAAAAGAAGCATTTAAAAAAATATCATGTTTTGTAGGCATACCAGAAGAATTTAAAAGTACAAAAAAAGAAACTATAAAAGAAGCAAACATTAATAAAACACAAAATTTAAATTATATAACCTTAAAAGAAATATCAAAATACTTAGGAAATTAAAATGGCTAAAAAATTTGTTCATGTTTCAGGCAAGCGTAAAAGAGCAGTTGCTCGTGCAACTTTATATGAAGGTAAAGGCATAGTTAGAATAAATAATCAATTATTAGATACTTTTAAACCTAATATAGCTAGAATGAAAATTATGGAACCTTTAATATTAGCTGAAAATTATGCTAACAAAGTAAATATTGATGTTAATGTTATGGGCGGGGGATGGCAATCACAAGCAGAAGCTTCTAGATTAGCTATTGCAAGAGCCTTAGTAAATTACACAAAAGACCAAAATTTAAAACAAACTTTTTTGAATTATGATAGACATTTAATAGTTGCAGATGTAAGACGTAATGAACCTGCTAAACCAAATGATTCAGGAAAACCAAGAGCAAAGAGACAAAAATCATATCGTTAAACATGAGTAATAAAAATGATAATACCAATTAGATGTTTTTCATGCAATAAGCCCGTAGGTCATCTTTGGGAAACCTATAAAAAAAGAGTTTCTGAAGGTGAAGATAGAAAAAAAGTTTTAGATGAATTAGGATTAAAAAGATATTGCTGCAGAGCTTTATTCTTAGGACATGTTGATTTAATAGAAACAGTAGCAAAATTCAAGAAATCTTAGTTAATTTTTTATATTACTTCTTATTATTAAAATTATGCGTACTCAAGAATGGTTAGAACAAAGACTAAATGAAATATGGGAACTACATTTTAAAGATATAGAAAGAAAAAATAAGATAATAGTAAAATTTAGAGGAAAAAGCAGATATAAATTTGGCCATATAAGATTGCTTAAGGATAAATCAACTGAAATAGCAATTAATTCTTTATTCAAAAATCTAGAAATCCCACAATTTATGATAGATTTAACAATAGCACATGAATTAGTTCACTATATGCATGGCTTTCAAAGTCCCCATCCAAAAATGTTTAAATATCCTCATCAAGGGGGGATAGTAAATAAAGAACTTAAGAAAAGAGGATTTTCCTTAATGCTTAAACAATATAAGAATTTTGTTAAAAATGATTGGAAAAATACATATTTAAAAATAACCCCACCACCAAAAAGAAGAATAAAAACAAGAAAATACTCACTTCTTAGATTTCTTCTCTCTAAGTAAAGGTATTCTAGTATATTTTTTACAATTTAAACAATAATAAATTACTTTACTATTTTTAGTTCTAACTCTACAATTAATTCCAGGTTTAAGATAACTATAACAATGTTTACAGAATTTTCTTTTTAGTTTTCTAGGTATTTTCAAATTTACTCTCATGGCTATTTTTCTAGCTAATTTCACATACCTATTTGCTAATTCTTTACTCTCCTTAAATATTTCATCAGCTTCCTTAAATAAAGTTTCTACTCTATGCAATGCAATTTTTTTCTTGTCCATATAAAATTAGAATTATAAGGAGTTTATAATAATTTTTATTTTAATATTAAGAAAAAAGGTGACGACTTTCTGTGGTTCCCATACAAAGTACAGTACAACACAGAACGTTAGTCTGCTTGACTTCCAAGTTCGGAATGGGTTTGGGTATAACCAGACTACTATGGTCGTCTAAAAATATATAAAAAAAATCATTTATAAATTTAACTAATTTTGTATATTATCTCCATAATCTAACCATAAAATATCAATTCTATCATTTTCACGAATTTGAAGGACACTATTTATACCTTTATAATTTAATTTTTCCATAATATCGGCAATTATTGGTTTTTTTGATTCTAATCCTAAGTATATGCCATCATTTTTAATAACTTTGTAAACCCATACATGATCTATATGTATATATTGAATATCTATTCTTCTAATATTATTTTTTTCTAGTTTTGCCCTATCTATTTTTTCTACTAAATCTTCTATGTTTTTTGCCATAATTAACTGATTGTTATTCATTTTAATCTATTTTTTAGGATAATAACTCATTTATAAATCTTTCTATTTGTCACTACTTACTAATAAATAAATACAAATATAAATCTAAGATATTAATGAGAACTATGGCAATTACTACAACATTAATAATAATTGTAATATTTATTTTATTATTTTATATATTATTAAAAGTCACTAAAATTATTTTTAAATTAGCATTTATATTATTAATAATAGTTTTTGGTATTATAGTTGTAAGCCCACCTATGTTTGACAGAATTAAATGTGAAGTAAAAGGTGGTGAATTTATAAAAGAAACATTAACTTGTAATGAAAAAACAAAAGATTATAGTAAATCTTGTATTGATAAAATAGATTGTGAAGGTGAATGCATTGTGAAAGATGAAAATTCAATTTCAGGATTATGTTCTAAATACAGGATAGTTAGAGAATGTGGAAAATACATAATAAGAGATAAGGTGGTCAAACAAATTTTATGTTAATTATTTATTTCTCTAACTCTTTATTCATATATGAATAATCAATTCTTTTGTTATCAACATAAGTGCTAACTAGTTTAGCATCTGAATCAAACAGAAATTGAATAATCCTAATTAATTCATCATCTTTAGTAAATATAGAAAAACCCATAGATGCAACATCCTCACCTTTTACCACTGGTCTACCTCTAATTATTTTTACATTTGATGTATCTCCATATTGTTCATAAAAATACTTATTATATAAATCAAAAATCATATTCTTAGAGGTTTTTTCAATTTCTCTTAATTCCTTTTTTGAAAAATTTCCCAAATAATTACCAAATACACTACGATAAACCTCATCGAGTTTGAAAAATAATTCATCAAGTTCAGGTTTTAGATCTTTAGATTCTTTTAGGTAAATAATTCTTTTTAATTCCTTATCTTTAATAATTGCTTCTAAATCTATTTTTTCACCACCCTCAAAAACATACCCCCTAACAATAGAAGAATCTTTATTGATTATTACTGTATCCAAATCAAAAAAACCTTTGGGTGCTTTTAAAACATCAATCTTTGTTTTTAATTCAACTACAGAAGCACTGTCTAAATCTTCTTCTGGTAAATTAATTTTATTTAAATTTTTTTCTAGATAAAGATATTTATATAAATAATCAGCAATAAACCCATAATTTTCTTTTATAACTAATTTTTTATATTCCATGTGTCTGTTTGGATTAAGAACTGCTAGTACACTACCACCGGAAACCACATATTCTGCTTTCTCGTAATTAGCTGTATCATTTAAGAAAATATGAAAATTGTCACCCCTTGGATTGTAGGAAACACTATCAAAAAGAACAGCATTTTTTAGGGTATTAGATGTATCTATAATTTGATATATTTGTTCATCAGTAAAATTATTTTTGTAATAATCATTCCTTATTAAAACATCATACAAATGCTCTCTTCTAGCAATATTTTTTGCTTTCTCTGCATTTTCTTTTATAACCTTATCTTCTTTATTGCATGCAAGGAACGATAGCAAACTTAATCCTGAAACCAAAATCATGTTTTTTAATTTCATAAATAACTTATAGAATAAAAAAACTTATAAATCTTATGCTAACTCAAGTTTAACCCTTACTATGCCCTGATCTAACATGTCTAGTTGTTCAGCTGCCCCTCTAGATAAATCAATAATTCTATCTGAGTGTCTAACGAACTTGCCAGTTCTTCTTATGTACTTATAAGGACCTCTATCATTTATTCTTACAAGTACTGATTTATTATTTTCCAGATTAGTAACATTAACCGTAGTATTAAATGGAACCTTATGCATAGCTGCTGTTATTTCATTCATATCATAAGTTTCTCCATTTGCAGTTATTCTTCCATGAAATCCTGGGCCATACCATGAAGCATAACCCTCTCTTTTAGGTAATTCATTTATACAAACTTCAGTAGTAGCTTTTCCTGTAATCACATTAGTTTTTGTAACATCCTGAACACAAGTACTTGAAAATTCTGCTGTAGAAATATCATCTATTACTGATTCTAAATTACTTGGATCATTATTATCAGGACTTATTTTCATATTTATTGCTGTATATGTAGATAATTCATCTAATTCTTGATCTGTTAATGAGCTTAATAATTTTACATAATCCACAGCAAAATTAGATTCTACTCTACTAATACATTTTTTTGAGGTAATATCATAAAGACAATCCAAACCATTACCACTGTTAGCCATGCTTAAACATCGAGGATCTACACACCCTTTGATAACTTCTATTCCATTAACAAAATCTGAATTAAAATCAGAACATGTTTTTGCTTGACTACACATATGACAATTATTATTTAAAATTCCCTCTTTCTTGAAGAAGCATATATCAGATATTTTATGGCATTCCTTTTCATCACAAAAATTCAACCATCCTTTACCACAGTCTTCGCAACTAACTATTGCGTTTTTATTGTCAGAAGTAACTACACTAGTAACATCAGGTGGCGGACTTGGTATGTTAACAAATTCTTTACCAATATCAATAATTTTAATTCTATATTCACTCTCTCTTATTAATTCTGATTTTTGATAATTATTAGCAAATAACTCGTACAATTGTCCTATTTTAAGCTGAGATTTATCTGCTATGCTTAAATTAGCACTAAAGTCTCTTAAATTTCTAAATCTAGGTATTAAACTTATAACTTTTTCCTTATCAAAATTATTCTCAACGATATTAAACTCATTATTTAATTTATCAAATAAATTTATACTTTCATCATTGTTTAAAACTCTAATGATTTCAATTTTCTTTTTATTTAATTCCTCAATAATTTGTTTTCTAGTTTCTGTATCCTTTATATTTTCTATTGCTCCTGATTCTGTGTCCATCCAACAAGTTCCCAAATTATGTCCTAAACTATCTTGACCACAACTTCCTATAGGAACCCATCTTGAGGTATCTCCTGGATTTAATAATGAACATACCCTTACAATTCCAGTTTGGGTTAATCCATATTTACCATGAGTTTTTATATTACCTAAATTTGTACCTACACCAGGAGGATCAGGAACACATTGAGCAGCTGTTTTAATATCTTTTTCAATTTCTTTTTGAGCTAAATAATCTCCTAAGTATTTATTTATGGAAAATGCACTTGTTACTTTACCAAATCCACATTCTTTTCTGCCATCAATCTCAATACAAATTTCATTATAACCAGATTCAGCAGTAAAATCTAAATTTTTATCTACGAAACCACCTTTTCTTAAATAAGCTCTTTGTCTAAATGCTATATTAGGATTTTCAGTAACATATAATGGAGTGCCTCCTTGAGGATGTAATAAGTACACTGAATAACTTATATCTCTATTTTCACCTGCATAAATATGATAATACAAACTATATCTTGATAAAGTTTTTACCTCACTTCTTTCAGCTACCTCAACAATAGGAAATTCATCAAAGAATGCTGTGAATTGAGGAGGGCTTTCGGGCTGTGCTACTTGATCCAAGAATTTACCTACTCCTGGACCTCTACCAAATATAGCTGCTTTACAAATTTCACTTCCAACTTCTTGTGTAGTTCTTCCTTGATATGCTCCTAAAGCACTTGTAGCATATTCCTTAGTAAAGAACTTAAATGAATCTGCTGAATTTTCTAAACTTGTTTTAAAGTTTAGATACTCAGAACCTCCACCATTACTTTCCCTAGGATCAGGAATTATTCCTGTAACACTACTAACTACTTTACCCATGGCTATGCCTTCACGCCATAATGTCTCACACACGAATAAACTTTGTATTCTATCACAAATACCTACTGTCTCACCTTTTATTTTAGCAGTTTGTAGACATGATTCATATCCTTGTAAATAACTTCTTATATTTTGTAATCCTGCTAATACTCCTGTATAACATATTCTAGATAAAGGATTATTATTTGTTTTTTGTCCTAAAACTAATGATCCTATTAATCCAGTGCTTGCTACACTTGAAACCGGCCATCTTCCTCCAAAATTAAATCTTGAGGAAGGACACATTACAGGATCACAAACATTAAACAATAAATTACAATCTGAAATATCCATTACATCTTGACATTGTAATTTAGTTGAGTCTGGAGCATATTTATCTATAACATAATCCTTACCAAATATTCTAGCACTATTTGCATTTGTTAAAGCTAATTTAAATGCTTCAGAAGCTCTACTATATTCATTTTGTTTTAAAGTTTGATCTATTACATATTTAAATTGATCATCTTTAGTTCTTTCTTTAAAATCAATTTTACCATCAGGACCAACATTCCATAATTCATATCCAACAGCAAATCCATTTGGATCATATTTTGAAACTCTAATGTAATCTGCATCTTTAAAATAATCTCCCTTTACAGGTATTATATATGGCTTACCATCTAAATAATAAATTCTTGGTTCTACTACATAATTACTTGCTAAACAATTATCTCCTTCACATATTAATGCTCTATAGAAATTACCATCATTTCCTCTATAAACAGGTCTTCCACTTAAAACTAATTGGTCATTACTTTGTTCTTTATTTATTCTTGTTAAAGTAATTTTTTTATCATTGACATAAGTGTAAAATTGTTCATTTTCTAATCCAATTTGTCTTACATCATAAATATCTGCATTTTGATTTATTTTAGATAATTGGCTCAAAGCAATTTTGTCTTCATTATCTGCCCATTCAGAAATACTTTTTTGTGTAGTAGCTCCATAATTAATTTCAGCTACTCTCTTTTCTTTATCATTTGTAATTTTATTTACTATATTTTCTCTTTCTTCTATTATGCTAATGCTTTTACTTAATCTATCTCTTTCTTTATTGAATTCATCTTGATTTCCAGCCTCTTCTAAATAAGCTAGTCTTTCAACATCACTATTGCCTAATTCCCCATCTTCAATTAATTTCTTTACTTGCTCATCATTTAGATTTAGCTTACTTCCATATTCACTTACAAATTCTCTTCTTCCAGAATCTTTAGAAATATCTCCTATAGAATCAATCTTACTTTTAATATTACCAAGTTGCTCTTCTTTTTCCTCAATTAGATTGTTTATTGTATCTTTATTGGCTAATAAACATTCATCTACCGTATCATACTCCCTAATTGATTTATCTTTAGCTACTTCTTTATTACATGTATCCATCCAACCAGATTGTCCATCATCTCCCCGTAAAACAAATTTACGTGCAAGTAATTTTTCTCTATTAAAGAAAGAATTTTTTATTACAAGTAAACCAAAAGTTCCTATACAAGTTAAACGCCATGTTTTTACTATTGAATCTAATCTATTAATTATTTTATCTAGCTTATTAATCCATTCACGAGTTGATCGTATTTGTGATTCAATTTGTTCAGGAGTAAATTTAAATAATCTTTTTTCTACAGGAATATGAACTGTAAATTCACTCTCACTCACTTCATTTCCAGTTCCAGGTAAAATAGTAACTAAGGCCCTTTTCTTAGTATCAATTTTAGTTACTTCTACAATTTTACTTTCATCTTTTTCTAAATCTACTAAAACCGCTTTCTTGGTTCCTAAACTTAGTCTTTCTGTGGTACCTTTTCTATCATCCCCATAAACTTTTACTATTTCTACATACTTATCTTCAATTTTATTTATTTTCCAATCAAAAGTTTTACCATCCTTGTCTACACCATTATCAATTAAAGTATTCTTAGTAGCATCATTAATTTTATATTCTTTAACTTCACCATTATTTTTTCTTATGAAAGCAACTGGTTCGTCTTCTGATTTTACATCATTAACACTAACTAATTTTAAGTAAATATTATCGTCTAAAACAACATCTTCATACTTAAGTTCTAGTCTATTTTTTTCTTTAATTCTCTCTATAATATTTACTATATCTATACTATTACATTGAGTTACACTTTGTTTTGCACGCTCATAATTTTCAATAGCTAAATCATAATCATTTAGTTTATTATATATACTTCCAATATGACAATAAGCTTGGCCTTTTAATTCTTGATTACTAGATTTTTCAATGATTTCTCTATACTCTTTTATAGCAGTACAGTATAAATTTTTAGAATTTAATGCACTTTGATCATTTAAATCTACATCATTTATTATATTTACATTTTCACAAGGATCTCCTACAGGTTTTAATTCTTCTTTTGATGCAATTACACCTCCTTCAAATAAGGATTTGTAATTCAAAACTCTAGGAACATATTTTTGTGTTTCAGGTAATAAATAAGTTAAAAAGTCTTTACCACTTGTTTCAGATTCTTGTAAAGCAGAATCAACACTAGCAGGTCCAGCATTATACGAAGCAACAGCTAGTCTTTCATTATTATTTATGAAACTTGTTTGTAGTAAACTTTTTAAATAAAACGAACCTGCAATTATATTTAGTCTAGGCTCAAATCTATTATCAATTTTAATAAGCTCTTTTAAATAATTATCATAACTCAAAACTTTATTTTGATAGTCTCTTTTTAAAACACTTATTTTTTGTTTTAAATCATTAGCATATTGTAATCTGAGTTCTAACTTATTTGATTTTTTTTCATTAGCTAAGAATTCATTTAATTCATGTATTGTATTAAAAGAAAGTCCATTATTCTTTAATACACTGTTTAAATCATTAGCTGTACCAGGCATTAATTGCATCAAACCAACTGCACCAGAACTTGAAACTACATCAAATACACCATTAGATTCTTGAGCAATGACAGCCCTTATTAAATTTTTATCAACACCACTTAATCTTGAAGCTTCTTCTATATAATCATTATATTTATTTATTCTATCTTGTAAAATTTTGAAAGTATCACTAGTCACACTTATAAGTTCAAACTTACCAAAAATCCTTTGTAAAACTCTTTCTTCTCCTTTTAGTTCTGTTCCATATAAGTTCTTTAAAATGACTTGCTCAACCTTATTTCCTTTATTATCTTTAAAAATACCTATATCATCAACAACCCATTCACTTCCTGCATCTAATCTCATACCTTTTCTTAAAACTCTTGTCTTTGTAATTCCATCTTTAGTTATTTCTATGCTTGCGCTTATTTCAGGGCTAATAATTTTTTCAAGTTTAACTCTAAATTTATCTGTTAATCTTGAAGTAGTTCTTAATGAAATAGGATTAGAAATTTTTCCTTCTCCAACATCAATCCTAGAAATTGTTCTAAAAGAACCATCATAAACATTAATATTTACACTATTTTCTTTAATATCAACAGCCCTTAAATACCCATATTTGTCCCAAAATTCTCCACTTGGTAATCTTTTCCATTCATCTTCATTAGGTATTTCATTTAATTCAATATCTTGTGCTCCAAATCTTCCTAATCCAGTTTCTAAATCAAAATAAATTTTAGCAACCATACTTAAGTCAATAGTTTCAGGAATTAAATCTTCATTTGGAGTTTTCTTAACGTAAACAATTAAATGACCTAAACTAAAAAATCCTTTATCATCAACAATATATTGCTTATTTACTGGATGTCTATAAACAATATTACTTATGAATTTATCACGTTCAGTTGGCCTCACAACAACATTTTTTATTCTTGGGATGCCATAAAAAGGAGCTTGTTCAGGACTTTCTTGACCAAATAATAAACTGCCTAAAGTAGATCCCTTAAGAAAAACAAAAACAGGTGTATTTTGCTCTGCAATTAAATTACTTGTTAATACAGTTGGCTGATAAGAATCAACTATTACTGCAATACTAGCCCCAGTATCTTCTACACTACCTGAAAATATACCTTCTTGTGCATTACTATCATAAATTGTAAATGGCACTAATAAAATCATTGCTATTATTAATATACATCTAAATTTATGCAAATTCAGGTAATCTAAATTCACCATAACCACTATTCACCTCTATATTATTATTAATTTCATTTAAATCATCGTAACTTAAAGGAGTTTTTTCAAATACTGTATAAAGAATAATTTTATCAGAATTTTCTAAATCTTGATTAGTAATTTCAAATTCAAAATTAACCCCCCCAGTAATAGAACTATCTAAAGTGCTTGAGTCAATAGTTCCAGTAACACATTTTTCTTCTTTCAAGAATAATCCTAATACTCCTGGCTTGGGAACTTTAACACAATTCCTTATAGTTTGACTTGGAATGTTAAATGTCCTATCAGAAACAATTATAGATTCAACATTATAAGTTCCAGCTATTAATTGAATATTATTTTCTTCAGGATAATTTATAGAACTAGTAAAATCATTGTCTAAATTAGTAAATCTAAATATAACTTGTTCGTTACTATAAGGAGCTCTTAATGCACCAGAATTTTTATCTATGACTTTAATTTCTACATCTTTATTAAATAATCTTTGTAATGTTAAAACTTGTTGTTGTTCATTATTACTATCCATAAATTGTTGTGCTTTATAATAACCTTCTTTTTCTGCTACAACTAATCCATTTAAACATTGAGGGAATATCTTTGTAATCGAAGCTTCATTTAACCTATCTAATTTAGTTAATCCTATATCACAATCACTTGAAAAACATTTATAAGAAACCAAAGCATTTTCTATAGGTCTTAAATTTTCATCTACAGTTATTACAGTTATTTCATTACTTCCTTTATCACATATATCCTGAGTTACTAAATTAAATTCACTATTTTCAACTTTATTTTCTTTAGCTTGGTTACTTTTTATAATAACTTGAAAAGCATACTGAAATACCTCATTACCATTTCTTAAATTAACTAATATAGGATATTTTACATCATAAACAAAATGGTAACTATTTAAACATAAAACAGAAGTTAAAACTTTAGTAGGACCACTTGTTTTAATTACTTCATCTCCTTTTAAAACATCACCATCACTTGGTCTTACTTCCATATAAAAAGGCCAATCTTCTACATAAACAAAATTAGTTTCTACTTTACTATTAAAACTCCCAAAATTAAAATATTTATTTCCGTTATTAGTTATAACTGCTCCTGTATTTCTTGAAACAATTTTCTTAAAATCTTCTTTTACTTTAGTTTTACTCCATATTTTTTTTGTACATGAAAAATCAGTTTCACTATAAGGAATTTCATCGTATACAGCCATCATATCTATTGTTCGCTCTTCAAAGAAATTATTACTATTTTGAGTATTCATTATTTTTGTTGCTGTTTGGTGTAATAAACCTAATTTAGAATTTATTAAAGAATAATGTTTATCAAGTAATTTACTTACATCTTTTAGAGAAACTTCTATTGGATAATCAACTAAAACTTCTATATTTTCATTGTTTATTTTTGTTATTGTATTTATACTTCCTTTATAATCAAAACTATAACCTAAATCTTGATAAATGCTTATATTTTCTAAACAAGAATCTAGATTATTATTAATGTAATTATTTAATTGCTCCTGCATTAATTCTTTAGTTGGAATTTTATTTATTTGCAGACCATTACTGGTTTCATAGAACCAATAAGGAACTTGTTGATTAGATCCCTCAAACAATTCAAGTTTATTTGTAAAAGGACTTATTAAGGATTCTTGAGTATCATCTTGAGGCAATTCAATATAACCTCCTTGTCCTTCTAATAAATTAATACCATTAATTGCAGTTTCTTGTACACAAGTATTAATAAAATCCCTTACAGGAATAATTTGTTGAGGTACAGTACCAACTTTTAATGCTTCTTTTTGTAAAGCACTTTTAGTTATTACACCCCTTACATAGAATATTCCTACTACGGCTATAAGAATTGCTATACCTACAATTATAAAAATAGTCACCTGACCTCTTTTTTCCATATCTAAGCTCTAACTATGGAAATTTATAAAGATTTCCTTTTAAATTACTATAAGTTTTTTAAGAATTCTTCTCTACTTATTTGTAAATCGTGTTTTATTATTTTATTTAATAATCCTCTATCTATATCTTCACCAGGATGATTTGGTATTACAGTTGTTCTACCATCTGGATGCTCAAAAAACATATGGCTTCCTTCTTGTCTTTTAAATTCAAACCCTAATTTTTTAAGAACTTTAGCAACTTCTCTTGCAGTTAATAAAGGCAATTTAGCCATTATTAAACCTCTATTTGCTGTAAACTTAGAAATTTGGTTTTAATACCAAGAGGTTTTTTAGTATTTAGATACAAAGAAATAGCTTCTTTAGTTCTCTTAATTAATTCATCATAATTTTTTGCTTGAGTATGACATCCAGGAAGTTCAACTACTTCAGATATTAAATAACCATCTTCTCCTTCTTCAACTATAACATTAAATTTTTTAGATTTAGTCATATTATATTAATGTAATTTATTGTTTATATACCTTTCGTATTTTAGTTTTAATAACTGAAATTTATAAAGATTTCCTTTTAAAACGAGTGAAAACTTTTATAAATGATAAGAAATTAACTATGAATATGAACTGTCCTTTCTGTAATGAAAAAGTCGAAGATGAACTTGATTCAATAAAAGGATGTAAAAAATGTGTAGATGATTGGTTAAATAATATGCATGTTGACCATGAAACAGATTAAAGATTTAATTCTTCATCAAGTTCTTTAGCTACTTTTCTTAAATCTTCTAAAGTACTTTCCAATTCTTCTTTTATTAACCTTATTAATTGTTCTAAATTACTTACCCTTAAAAAATACCTATTTCTATCAGTCTCAATTAAACCTTTTTCCATTAATGAATTTAGATGATGTATTACAGTAGCTCTACTTAAATCTGATTTACTTGCTATTTCATCACTAGATAAAGCTTTTTTTTGTTTAGATGCCTTTAATAATTCAAGAAATATTCTATACTTTGATTTTTCTTTATCTCTTTCACTAAATAAACCTAAAGAATCTGAAAACCACTGTATTTCTTCATTTATATCAGTTGTTTGTGGTTTTCTTATTTTTATTATAGTTACTCTCCTAAAATATCTTACCATAATAACTTAATAAAATTTAGAATTTATAAATATTCCTTATATTCATTATCAATCTTCGCAGCTAAAATAAAATCATTTCTAGAAAGTCCTTTAATAGCATGAGTCCATAATTCAATTTCAACTTTAGTATATTTTACATAAATATTAGGGTGATGGCCTTCTTTTTCAGCAACATCAGCAACATCATTTACAAAGGTTATTGAATCCATAAAAGTTTTAAATTTATAATTTTTAAACAAATGTCCATTATCTAATAATTTCCATTCTTCGATATTCTTTAATAAATTAGATATCTCAATATGACCTAATGGAGGTTCTCTAGATTTACATGGTATGCATTTTTCTTCTAGAAGGCTCATAAAGTCATATAGCACAATAACATTTATAAACTTTATTATTGACTATGTATATACTATAAAATAGAAAAGCTTATTAATAAGTAGATTTTACATCAACAAGTAGGTTTAAGCTATACAAAATGGAAACCAAAAGGAAAAACTACAAGAAGCTCTCAGAAGAATACTTAAACGACTTAAAGAGAGTACAAGCAGAATTTGAAAATTATAAAAAAAGAATAGACAAAGAAGTCCAAGAATACAAAAAATATGCCACAGAATCATTTATAGTAAAGTTATTACCTATATTAGACAGCTTTCAAGAAGCACTTAAACATCATAATGATGAAGGTTTAAAGTTAATATACAATCAATTTTATTCAACATTAAAGAAAGAAGGATTACAGGAAATAAATTGTGTAAATGAAAAATTTGATCCTTACAAACATGAGGTTTTAATGCAAGAACACTCAGATAAAGATAGTATGATAATAGAAGAATTCCAAAAAGGCTACATCCTTAATGGAAAAGTAATAAGACATTCAAAAGTAAAGGTGGGAAAAAAAGATGAAACAAAATAAATTAGAAGAATCAGAAAACATTCCAGAAATATTTGAAGTAGTAAAACAAATAGTTAAAGATGCTACAGGTCTAGAACAAACAGGAATAATGCTTGGTATGAATAGTTTTGGTACTAATAATAGAGGAGTTTTAGGAGCATTTTATTCACCCAATTCAAATATGATTGTTATTAATAAAACTCTCACAGATAGAATACAAGTAAGAAATCCAAAATTATACAAAGGTTATATTTTCCATATTTTATTACATGAATATTTACATAGTATAGGAATTCATAATGAACAACAAGTAAGAGAATTATCTTATTTGATAAGTAGAAAATACTTTGGTAAAGATCACGAAGTTACAAAAATAGCAAAAAATTTTGATGCTATTTTAAAAGAAATTATGTACCCATTAGATGAAGGTCAAGAAGACCTAGAATTTGTAATGGGTTTCAATAAATCAGATTTAAACTATATTGGATAGGAGGCTTAAAATGGCAAAAACTATAGGAATAGATTTGGGGACCAGTAATTCAGCAGCAGCTTTTTTAGAAGCTGGAAGACCAAAAATAATTCCAAGTGCTGAAGGCTCTACACTATATGGAAAAGCATTTCCTAGTGTAGTTGCATTTACAAGAGATGGACAAGTTTTAATTGGAGAACCAGCAAGAAGACAAGCTGTAAGTAATCCAGAAGCTACTATAACAGCAGCTAAAAGAAAAATGGGTACTTCTCATAAATATAAAATACTTGGTAAAGAATATACCCCTCAACAAATATCAGCATTTATATTGCAGAAAATTAAAAGAGATGCAGAAGAATTCCTTGGAGAAAAAGTAGAAAAAGCAGTTATTACAGTACCAGCTTATTTCGATGATAACCAAAGACAAGCTACTAAAGATGCAGGTACAATAGCAGGTCTAGAAGTTATAAGAATAATTAATGAGCCAACATCAGCTTCTTTAGCATACGGTATAGATAAACAACAAAAAGAACAAAAAATTCTAGTATTTGATTTTGGTGGTGGTACTCTAGATGTAACTATAATGGAATTTGGTGATGGTGTTTTTGAAGTAAAATCTACATCAGGAGATACTCAATTGGGTGGAACTGATATGGATAATGCTTTAATTAATTATATAGTAGAGGAATTTAGAAAAGATTCTGGAATTGATTTAAGTGAAGATAAAACAGCTATGCAACGTGTAAGAGAATCTGCAGAAAAAGCTAAAATTGAATTATCAACTACACTACAAACAGAAATTAATTTACCTTTTATTACTGCTACCAATAAAGGACCTAAACATTTAAACATTTCTTTAACAAGAGCTAAATTAGAAGAAATAATTAAATCAATAATAAATAGATGTAAACATCCTTTAGAACAAGTATTAAAAGATGCTAAGTTAAGTCCTAAAGATATAGATAAAGTAATTCTTGTTGGTGGTCCTACAAGGATGCCTATTGTTCAAAGATTTGTTGAAGAAATTGTAGGTAAAAAAATTGAACGTGGTGTTGATCCAATGGAATGTGTTGCTTTAGGAGCTGCTATTCAAGCAGGGGTATTATCAGGAGAGGTTAAAGATGTTTTATTACTTGATGTAACACCATTAAGTTTAGGTATAGAAACTTTAGGAGGGGTATTTACTAAATTAATTGAAAGAAATACAACTATACCTACAAAAAAATCACAAATATTTAGTACAGCTACTGATCACCAAACTGCTGTATCTATTCATGTATTACAAGGAGAAAGAGCTATGGCTAATGACAATAAAACTTTAGGTAGATTTGATTTAATTGGAATACCTCCTGCTCCAAGAGGAATACCTCAAATTGAAGTTGGGTTTGATATAGATGCTAATGGTATCGTACATGTAACTGCGAAGGATTTAGGAACAGGTAGAGAACAGAGTATTAAGATTACAGCAACACAAAAATTAAGTGAAGACGAAATAGAAAAAATGAGAAAAGAATCAGAAATGCATGCAGAAGAAGACAAAAAAAGAAAAGAAGAAGCAGAAACAATAAACCAAGCAGACGCTTTAGTTTATACTGCAGATAAATTACTTAAAGATTTTGAAGGTAAAGTAAATCATAAAAAAATTGAAGATATTAAAAATAAAATAGATGAATTAAGAGAACTATTAAAAACTGAAAGTAAAGATATACCAAAAATAAAAGAAAAATTAGACGAGGTTAACAAAATAATACAAGAAGCTTCTGTTGAACTTTATTCAAAAGTAAGACAAGCTGAAGAAGAACAAGTACAACCAGAAGAAGAACAAGAAGAAAAACCTAAAAAAGAAAAAGTTGTAGATGCAGATTATGAAGTAAAAGAAGGTAAAGACAAAAAGAAAAAGAAATAAAAACCTTATTTTTTTATTTAGATTATGGCTACCAAACGTGATTATTATGAAATATTAGGTGTAAGTAAAAATGCATCTAAGGAAGAAATTAAAAAAGCATATAAAGAATTAGCTAAAAAATACCATCCAGATGTTTCTAAAGAGCATAATGCAGCTGAAAAATTTAAAGAAATTTCTGAAGCTTATGCTGTTTTAAGCGATGAAAAGAAAAAATCAGCTTACGATCAATTTGGTCATGATGGCTTTGATCAAAGATACACACAAGAAGATATTTTTAGAGGTTTTGATTTTGACGTTTTCAAGGATTTTGGTTTTGGTACATTTGATGATATTTTTGACATATTTTTTGGAGGGGGTAAAAGAGAAAGATTTGAAAGAGGAGCTGATTTAAGATATAACTTAGAAATTACATTTGAAGAAGCTGCTTTTGGTACTAAAAAAGAAATTAAATTTCCTGCTAATCTAGAATGTGAAAATTGTGATGGAACTGGATCAGAAGATAGTGAATTAACTAAATGTCCAAAATGTAATGGTACAGGGCAATTAAGAGTTTCAAAAAGAACTCCGTTTGGAAGTTTTACTTCTATAACTACTTGTAACAATTGTCATGGTTCAGGAAAAGTAATAGAAAATCCTTGTAAAATTTGTAAAGGTTCAGGATTAATAAGAAAAACTAAAAGCATAGAAATTGATATTCCTGCTGGCGTAGAAACAGGTTCAAGATTAAGATTACAGGGAGAAGGAGAAATTTCAAGAAATGGTCATTCTGGAGATTTGTACGTTGTTTTGTATGTTAAACCTCATAAAATATTTGAAAGAAAAGAAGATAATATTTATGTTACAATACCAATAACATTTGCTCAAGCAACTCTTGGAACTAAAATAGAAATTCCTACCTTAGATGATGAAGTAGAAATGAAAATTCCTGCTGGTACTCAATCAGGAACTATATTCAGATTAAAAAATAAAGGCATAAAACATTTAAATTCATATGGAAGAGGAGACCAATTTGTAGAAATAATAGTTAAAGTTCCTGAAAATTTAACTAAGAAACAAAAAGAATTAATACAAGAATTAGGAAAAGAATTTAAAGAAAATATTAATCCAAGTAAAACATTCTTTGGTAAAATTAAAGATGTTTTTCTATAATTAATACACAAGTAAATTTCCAGTTAAATTATCTATTTTCTCTTCTAAGTCTGGGCCTATAGCTAAACATGTTGTAGTACCTATAGGTAATTGAGTTCTTCCTGCGTCTGAAA
>CAYHUM010000016.1:0-17587 GCA_964359945.1 Candidatus Woesearchaeota archaeon
ATGCGCCAGCCGGGATTTGAACCCGGGTCGCGAGCTTTTTACATTCATTGGCAAGCTCGAATCCTAACCACTAGACTACTAGCGCATAAAAGTTTTTATAAGATAAAGGTATTTAAAAGTTATGTATACTTATTTATAATTCCTAAATAATTTCATATTTTACGAATGGGCCCGGAGGGATTCGAACCCCCGGCCTTCTGCACGTCAAGCAGATGTCATAACCGCTAGACCACAGGCCCTTAGAAGATATTATTTTATAATATTTATTAATATTTCTCTCCATTCTCATATTTTACATATTTCATAATCATCTTTTTTTCATCAAATCGTTTTTTATAAACTATATCTCCATCAATAAACTCTTTTTCAGCTTCTTTAAACAATCTTAATCTTTCATCTAAAGTCTTTTTTTCATCAATTTTATTATCAGTAAAACACTTTGTACTATTGACTGTTTCTTCTATGTGTTTTGTTATATCCAAAACACTAACAGTTCTCATAGGGGTACGATCTCTTGGTTTTTTATATTCTGAACTCATTTTAATTCTGATTTTCTAGTTTTAATATTAACTAAAGCAGTAATTATCATAGTAATTAATGCTCCTAATACTGCCAATCCAATATCTTTTTGAGCGTCCCAAATGTCACCTTGCATGCCTAAAAAACTTATACTTGTTGTAGGTCTAACTGCAACTGTTATCCATTCTATAACCTCGTATAAAGCTGAAAATGATGCTGTAACATCAAATGGTAAGTAATAACCCCAAAATCCTTTTACTTTTGCTACTCTTAAAAAAACTTCTCTAATAGGAAAAGCCAGTAATAATCCAAATGAAAAATGTACTATCCTATCATAATTGTTTCTTTCCCAGCCAAATATTTGTTTTAGATATTCTCCTATTGGAGCTTCTGTATAACTTGTATAAGCTCCTATTGTATGCATAATCAAGTATAGTGTTATTAAAGTATATGAGGTATTTGATAATTTAAACTTTTTATAAGTAAATATTAATATTATAACGAAGAATATAGAAAGGGCATTTTCTAATAACCATGTTGATCTATATTTTGGATCTATTGCTAATATTAGCCATACAATTAAAAAAATTACGAGGCATATCTTTGGATAATTATTTTTTAACTTTTCGTTCATTATGGATCATTTGTTCTTTTTTGTATTGTATATAAAACCCTGTTTACCCCCCAAACATCATTTATTATTCTATTACTTAATTTTTTAAGTAAATCTGGGTTCCAAATAAAATTATTTTTATAAGATAATGTTATTTCTATTGGATATTCATATGTTCTACGGTCTCCCATTACTCCTACTGTTTTAAAATTATGGATTCTTACT
The DNA here is from genome assembly GCA_964359945.1 of Candidatus Woesearchaeota archaeon. Lineage (GTDB taxonomy): Archaea > Nanobdellota > Nanobdellia > SCGC-AAA011-G17 > CAYHUM01 > CAYHUM01. Next base: position 1,358 of record CAYHUM010000016.1, read on the forward strand.
TCTAAAAAGTCGTAAGCAATATTTTCCTTTTTTAACTCATCTTTAATAATTTCTTCTGCTTCTTTCCTAAGTTTAACAAGTTCTTCTAAGTTTTCCATGGTATAGAGCCTCAGAGGGGATTTGAACCCCCGACCTGCTGATTTCGAGCACGGTTACAAGTTTCAACTATAAAACAGCTGCTCTAACCGCTGAGCTACTGAGGCATAAGAAATTATCTCTAAAAATGATTTAAATAGTTTTCTAAATTATCTTTAAACTTTCAGTCAGTATATTAAAAGCTCTTTGCAAATCCTTTTCTTGTACTCTATTTCTATACTCGGATCTTGCAGAAGCTTGACATAATCTTATTAGTCCTATAACAATTCTTGGAGAAATATCAATTAAGAAACTATTTTCATTTTTCTTTACTTCTGTAATAAAGTTAATGATTCTTTGTTCGAAATCTTTAGGAAATTCAATATTATTTATGGAATAAGTAAAATTAATATAACCTTTAATAAAATCAATATCTTCCTTACTTAGATTTTTATTTTCACTGCTTACTATTTTCTTAGTTATTTCTATAAATTGTTTTAAATTAGGTTTTCTTATTAAAAATACTAAATGAAATCTTGTAAGTAAAGCTGGATCAAATGGAATTTCATCTTTTAATTGTCTTAAACTATTTCCCTTAAATTGAGATTTTTTTGGATTAGCTGCTGCCACTAATCTTACATTTGCATCAAACTTTTTATGATAAGCTCCTTTGTCATATGTTACAAAACCTTTTTCCATTGCATTAAGTAAACTACCTCTATCTTCTTCTTTTAATAAGTTTAATTCATCTATAGCAGCAATTCCATTATTGGCTCTAGGCAATAATCCCGGGTAAACTTCTTTACCCTTTATAGTAGCTGTTAGTCCTACTCCTGAAATACCTGAACCAAGGCCAAAACTTGAAATAGGCGCTAACTCTGAAATTGAATGTAATAATTGAGTTTTTCCTGTTCCTGGATCCCCTAACAATAAAATATGAATTCTTTCTTTGGAAAATAGTTGTAATGTTAAAGATTTTTTTATGAATTCTAAATCTAAAATTTCTGAGGCTAAATTTTGTGAAATAATATTAAATGCATTTTGCGAAAATTCTATGAAGTATTTATTAAGAATGAATTCTTTTATTTTTGGATTAGTTTTTTCTGTATAAGATTTCAAGTAATTATTGTTTGTTTCTATGCTGATTAAATTCAAATTTCTGAAAATAGTTAAGTTTATAGTTTCTTGATTTAATCTTATTTTTCTTTTTTGTAATAATGACTTGATTTTTTTATAATCTTCAAATCCTTTTAAAGATTCTAGAAATAATCTTTGTTTTCTTCCTATGGGGATTAAATAATAAAGTATGCTCATTTTATCCTCTTTTCAAATATTTTTATAAGAATATAGCTTAAATAGTTTTCTATAATCTATAAAATTTTCTAATCTCAACTATATTACAAGGGTATATTTTTTTTAGGTTATCTCTTAAATCTCTTTGTATTCCAGAAAATATTATTGAATTGGCAACTTCATTAAAATTATTTTTCTTTACTTCATTTGTTAAAAATTCTCTAGCTCTTTTTCTAATGTTATTTAGTACTGAACCTTTAGTAACGGTCTTTGTAAGAATAAATGGTTTTAGTACAACTTTTACATTGTCTTTAGTTTCTGTCTTAAAAGAATCATCAATTCTACTTTTTTCTTTTTTAACCATTCTTCTTATATGTGATGGCATTACTTCATATCCTATTATTTCTGTAGTTGCTTTATCATTCTTAATTTCATTAATTCTAAATAATACCTTAGTATTTTGCCTTCTAAGGTCACCAGTTAAAAATCCTAGGCTTAAAGAGATTCTTCTATTTACCAATGATTGAGTATCTGGAGCTAAAGATTCTCCTATTTCCATTTCATTAAATTCTCTAGGTGCTACTATCGTAAACCATTGTTTCTTTTTCTTCTTTAATGCTATTTTAGTATATTGCCTTTTTCCCATGTTTTTAAGTCCTAAAAAAACATTAATAAAGGTTTCTATTTTTCAATTTATGTATGAAAAACAGTAATTCTAATGGATATCTAGAAGACTTAGTAGATAGTATAAACAAAAAATTAGATGAAGCAAAATCATACTTTGTTAATAATTTAGTTAAATATAATGGGGAGTATAAGTTAAAGAGGGACGATGGATTATATAAACATGTTTTTTCAAAAGAGGAAATAAATGTAATAAAGAACCTTAAACCATTAACCGCAAGAGAAATATACAATCCTAATTTTACTTTAAATATTAGACTGGTTAGTTTTTATGATACTTCAATAAACAAAAACGAGAATAAATACTCTTGCACTTCAGATTTATCTGATATAAAAAAAGTTATTAATAAACGTGTTTTAACTAAATCCTAATTTTTCTAGTAGTAAATCAAAGAAATTTTTATTTTCTTCTTTATAATTATAGCCTACTAAAGAGGCTGCTATTTTTTTGTAAGCTATTGAAGAAGTACTTTTTGGATATAAATAAACAATAGCATCTTTTTCATTTAAAGAATTTCTAATTTTAGGGTCTTCTGGTATAGTTCCTATAATTGGTCTTTCTAATAAATTTGAAATATTTTCTAAAGGAATTTCAAGATTATCATTTTTTGTTCTAGCTACAATCACCCCTATTACTGGTTTATGAAGTTTTTTAGCTAATTTAATTGTTTTTAAAGCATCTGTTATAGCAGGTATTTCTGGATTTGTTACAATCAACACTTCATCACTAACCTCAAGAACAGAAATAGTTTCTTTTCCTAAGCCTGCAGGTGTATCTAATAATGCTATATCAATTAATCCATGCAAGGAATGGATTGCTTTTTTAAGTTTGTTAGTATTTGGATTGATATTACTTAAAGAGATACTACCTGGAATTATTTTTAATCCTGATTTATGTTGATAAATAGCTTCTGTTATATGATTTTTATCTTTAAGAACATCGTGTAAAGATATAGGTACAACAGGAACTCCTAAATAAAGACCTATATTTGGAGTGGTTAAATTTGTATCTATAATTGCTACATTTTTACCAAATTGATTTAAAGCAGCACCTAAATTAATTGTAGTTAATGTCTTACTTATACCTCCTTTTCCTCCTGCTATACAAATAATTCTAGTCATCTTTTATTCCTTTGATCCAGTTTTCTATTAATATTATAAATTCTCGTGTTTGTTTGTAGTAAGAAGTCAAAACTGGAACATTCACCTCGATTTTTTCACCATCCTCGTGTGCTATTAAAGTAACATGTTTCCTATATTCTTCTCTTTTTGTATATGGAAGTTTATCTATTTTTCTTAGTAGATAGTATAAATCTATATACGGAGTTAAATCTTGTTGTTTAAATACTTTTTTAAGTAAATCTGGTTTGGATTTTAAAGAATCTGGAATTTCTTTTATTATTTTTTTATCTTTAGCATACATTAAACCTTCTAAAATTCCTAGTTCTAAAGCACTTATTAATCTTTTAATTGTATTCTTAAGTACATCAGCAGTTCTAGTATATTTTAAAGTTACATAGATAGAGTGATCAGCTCTTTTTAATTCTTCTTTAGATTCACCTTGTAGGTATTCCATTTTGTCCTAGTATTCTGTTAATCTTTTCTATTAGTGGTTTAGTTCCTTGTACATATTGTTTTGCTTTTTCTATGGTTAATGATTTCATTCTTAAGTTGTCTGACATTATTACTAATCTATTGTCTCTTTTAAAAACCGTTGAACTTTTTTTGTAATCTTCTAAAACTTTTTTAATTTCTTCCATTAAAACAATATAGGTTCTTGATATATCATAACGTGTAGAACATTTACTTTTGAATGTGTCAATTTTTACTGAAAGATTATCAGGGTAAGCATGTATTCTTTTAAATGTTCTTTCATAATTTAAGATAGATTCCATGCCTAAAACAAGACTCAAGTATAAATTTTCTAGCACAGTCACAATTAACTTAAGATCATTTACTAATGGGTATGTAACATAAGCCATATGATCTGCTGTAATGAAAGCTTTATTCGCCTCTTTTGATAATTGTTTATAATCCATATAATAAAGAAATAGTCTGAAGTTTTTAAAATTTGCTAAACCTACATCATATCTGGACCATAACCAGGAGGCATAGAAGGCATAGCTCCTTGTGATTTACTTAGGTTACCTGCTGCAATAACATCATCTATTCTTAAAATTAATTCTGTTACTTCTGATGCTGATTTTATAGCTTGAGTTTTAATTTTTAAAGGCTCTATAACATTTGCTTTCCATGAATCAACTACTTTACCTTTAAATACATCTAGACCAGCCCATTTTTCTCCTTTATCATGTCTTACTCTTAATTCCGTTAACATATCTATTGGATCAAGACCCGCATTTTCTGCAAGTGTTCTAGGTACAACTTCTATTGAATCTGCAAATGCTAATATTGCTAGTTGTTCTCTACCAGAAAATTTATTTGCATATTGTCTTAATTGTTTTGCTACTTCCATTTCTGTTGCTCCGCCACCTGCAACAATTTTACCAACTTTTAATGAACTTATTATATCCCCCAAAGCATCTTTCATTGCTCTTTCTACTTCATCAACAACATGTTTAGTTCCTCCTCTTATAAGGATAGTAACAGCTTTAGGGTTTTTACATTCTTTAACATAAGTTAATTCTTCATCGCCAATTTTTCTTTCTTCTACTACTCCAGCATAACCTAAATCTTTAGAATTTAAATCATCTAGCCTTGTAACTATTCTTGCGTTAGTTGCTTTTGCTAATTTTTCCATATCAGATTCCTTAATACGTCTAGCTGCATAAATTCCATTCTTTACTAAATAATGTTGTGCAATATCATCAATACCTTTTTGACAGAATACAACATTAGCACCTGATTTCACAATTTTATCTACCATATTTTTTAGAATTTTTTCTTCTTGCTCAACAAACATTTGTAATTGATCTGGACTTGAAATAGAAATTTTTGCATCAGTTTCTGTATCTTTAATTTCTATTGCTGAATCTATTAAAGCGATTTTGGCATTTTTTATGAATCTTGGCATTGATAGATGAACTTTTTCTTTATCTAGTACTATACCCTGAACTAATTCTGTATTTTCTATACCGCCCCCGACTTTTTTTTCTAATTTAACATTATCTATATCAATAAGAAGTTGATTATTTTCATGTTCTATAACTTGTTTTATTGCTTTTACAGCTAGATCTGCTAGTAATTCTTTAGCTGCTTCTGCACCTTTTCCAGTCATAGCAGTAATTGCAATTTTCTTTAAAGTTTCTACATCTTTTTCATTTATATTTTCTGAAATTTTATTTAATATTTCTTGTGATCTTTCAGCTGCTATTCTATAACCTTTAGCTATAACTGTAGGATGAATTTCTTGGTCAAGTAAACGTTCTGCATTTTTTAATAATTCACCAGCAAGTATAACTGCTGTAGTAGTACCATCTCCAACTTCATCCTCTTGTGTTTTGGCTACCTCAACAATCATTTTTGCAGCAGGATGTTCAATTTGCATTTCTTCTAGAATTGTTACACCATCATTAGTAACTACGATATCTCCCATATTATCTACAAGCATTTTATCCATGCCTTTAGGACCTAAAGTAGTTCTTACGGTTTCAGCTACTAATTTAGCAGCCATAATATTTGTTCTTTGAGCATCTCTGCCAATTGTTCTTTGATAACCTTCAGGTAATATTAAGATTGGTTGATTTTGTTGTGCCATTTTTGTACCCCCACACTTTTTTGGTAAGAATAAGTTAACTTTTTAACATAAAAACTGCTTTATAAAGCTTACGATTTTTTTGGCTTTGCATATAAAATTTAGATAATTTTATATAATTGTTATAGGTAGCTATTATTAATGATATGGGATGATTTATTTGAGACAATGCTTAAAGGAATAGCAACAGAATTGAAATTGGGGTTTTCTAAAACTAGAGCAGGTTATATATTAGCTAATGAAAATAAGATGATAGGGTTTTCATATTTTGTAGATAGGGATGGTAAATTAAAAATATTAATGAGCCCAAATTTACGAGGAATACCAGTAGATTTAGGAAATTATACAAAGGATGACCTAAAAGCAAAAGATTCAAAAGCAAGAAAAACAATAATAGTTAAGATAACAGAAGAAATATCAAGATAATAGTTTCTATAATGCAAGATTGATTTAAAGTGCAACGTCCCCACTGAAGCGAAGCGGAAGGAGAGTTTGGGCTCGCTCAATCATTTGTTATAGTCCCTCTTTAGTGGTTACAAAACGAAAGGTTTATATACTAATTAATATATCTTAATGGTATGAAAAAAGAAATTAAATCTTATTCGTTTATTGATAGAGAAGGCAATAAAGTAACAAGAGATAGTCATATTGCTAAAAAAGTTGGAAAAGCATACGGATTTTTTTATTGTGATGCTTCAAAACAAGAAGTTGAAACAGAATTACCTACAATTCGCAAACTTGTTAAAACACCATCACAGTTAGAACTATCTTTAATTGAAGGTATGGATAACATAAGAGGCAATGAAAGATTAACTGCTCTTGCTCAAGAAGCTAAGCAAGACGGCATAAATTACATGTTACAAGCATCATATCCTAATGGAACTAATCGAGATACTGCTGATGAGGTAGCATCTATTCTTAGTCAGGCATATCAATCACCTCTTTATAAAACAAATGCACCATTTAATGGAGCAATTGTTTACGAAGAAAAAGGCAAGTATATTTTTAGAGACTAAACCTTATCACACAGAAGTATTAAGAATTTTTTTAATAGTAAGGCACTTGCTAAAATTTAAGAACAATAATCTTTAAAAACCATAAAAATAGAGTATTTCTGTAGGCTAGGTCGGGTGGTTAGCCGTCACTTGTAACTGTAAACCGGCTTCATGACAGGACCGAAAACCTAGAAAAGGAATTTGTAATGGCTATTAGTCTTAACTTGTACTATGAGGCTTTGTCCTGTGTGGCTGGTATTTTTGAGAACCTCGCGAGATTAGGAATAAAGCAGCGATAATCATTAGTATTGGCGTTCATGGGGTAACGAAGCTAAGGAAGAGTTAAGGTAGCTATTAGTTATTATGGGTTTCGATTTTAGGAATGCCTACACTATTTTCCTAATAAAGCATTTCTCATTTCAGTTGCTATTGAGCCAATATTTTTAGCTATTACCGTATATAATTTTCTTAACATTAATTCATACATTGCTTCTTTTAATGGACCTGAACAATAATCTAAAGTTTCTTCTTCTTTACGTAAATATGTAGCTGTTAAATTTTCTTTAGGAATATTACAGCACATTTCTTTGCCTTCAAATAAACTTTTAAGTTCCTGAGATGAACCTTCTTGTAATTTAAGAAGCTTAATTTCCATATTACCTTTTTTATTACTCGAACCTATATTACATTGTTTTGAAGTATACTGATAAATTACACCTTCGTCTATATCTGTAAATTTAGCTGGTCTTTGCATTGAAAGCATTCTATCAAAACAAGATATATCTGATTTACAGTCTGTTGTCCTTGATGTAAAATATAAGATTATAGCTAAAATTAAAATTACTAAGAAAATTACAGAAACTGTTATTATTCTATTTCTTCTTGCTTTTTTTGCTGCTGTAATCAATTTACCTCTTTTAATAAAAAATAAAAAAGACTTATATTATTTTTTAGTAACTAGCTAATGACATTGATTGAAGTTCTGAATTAGTTACGAGATTTATTTTAGTTTCGTTTTGTCTTACTTTAGAGTCCATTGCTACTAGATATCTAACATCTATTCTTTCTGCTAATTTTACTATGTCTCTATTAATAATACCATCAAAAATTATTGCATATACACCTGAATTAAGATTTTTTAGTGTAGCAGCTAGTTCAGATGTTGGAACCTTTCCTAGAATATTTGTGTCTGGATCAAGTATATATGCCCCTCTTGTTCCTATTAAATCATCTAGCATATCCTTGAATAAAGGTAATTCGTTTTTTTCAGTTACGGTGTGTTTTCTTTCAATTATTTTTGGTGGTTTTTTATTATCATGTATGAATTCTTGTTTACCTTCAATTTCCATTTTCACTTGTTCTATTGCAATTTTACTCCTTAATGCCTTATTTATTTCTTTTTTAGTTATTTCTTCTACTTCTTTTCCATCAGGAGCTTTAACAACAAAATCTATTTCAGTAGAAGATGAAAGTTCTCTTATTATCAAATCTCCCCCTCTATCACCATCTACAAATACAGTTACTGTTTTTAACCTACATAATTCTTTTATTGTTTCTGGTACAGAAGTCCCATTTAATCCTATAACATTCTTAATTCCATGTTTTAATAAATTTAGAACATCTGCTCTTCCTTCTACAATAATAATTTCATCAGATTCATCTATAGCAGGACCGGCTGGTAATCTATCTCGGCCATATTCTGTAATTTCCATCATTCTTACAGCTGATGATACTTCATCAGTAATTTCTTGTGAATCTGGCAATACTTTTTCAGTTAGTTCTCTTAGTAAATCTTTAGCTCTTTCTATTACATAATTTCTTTTAGAAACTCTTACATCTTCAATATTTTCTATTCTTACTTTAGCATTACAAGGACCAATTCTTTGTATAGTTTCTAGAGAAGCACCTACTATAGCTGTTTCAACTTTATCTAGGCTAGAAGGTATAATTATAGAACCACTAGTTTTACCTGATTTTGTTTCAAGGTTAACTTCTATTCTTCCAATACGACCATTTCTTTGTAATTCTCTTAATTCAAGTTCAGATCCAAGTAACCCCTCTGTTTGGCCAAATATGGCTCCAATAACATCTGGACGGTCCACTACGCCCTCTATTTGAATTTGAGAGTGAATTATATACTTTGATACTACAGGACTTATTTTTCCCATTTTTACCACCTTTAAAAGTTATTATATTATTCATTTTCATCACTTTTGTAGAACAAGGATTAGTTTAAATATTATAATGAAATTAACAATTTATTGTCATTTTTAGTGAATTAATGAAATTATATATTATATAAATATTAAATGATGCCTTGTCCTATTTAAATAATGTGGCCCGCAACACTAACCCCCAATAATTCATTGCTTGATTTTAATCGTAAGCTCGGTTGAGTATTCTCATGGCGGGCTTTGATACTTAGTAGTAGTTAGAGTTTAAAAAGTTTTTGGTTAGAATTATTTTTAATATGTTATAAAAATAAGCTCAATCTTGTTCAAATTTATATAAGTTTAGAAATGATTTAACTTCATTGTAAAATTCATAAGTTTCATCCTTAAGTTCTTTTTCATGATCCTTTAATTTATCACCTATCATAAACTTATCATAAATAGCTCTAAAGAATTTTAATACAGGTTTATTTTCTAATTTATCCATATAATCTTTTTTAATGAATGATTCAAATGATAATTCAACTGTACCTGCATTTAATTTTAATTTTCTATTATGATTAGTTATTTGTACATTTTTTATATCTTTTACACTAAGTTTAAATTTTATCATGTATAATAAATAATCAGTAGCTGTTCTTTCACATTGAACTTCAATTTTTATATCTTTAGCTTCTTGTTCTTTTTCTATATCTTGATAAAATTTTTCAGAGAATTTATATTTATGAGAAGTAGACCAAGATTTAAGTAAGTTAAGTAATTGCTGCATGTCAAATATAGCTTTTTGACTTACCTTTAAATCTGTAACAACATAATCAATTTCAGACATGATTTAGATTATTAACTTGTTATTAATATAGTTTATGGTTTTTATAGGTTTTTTAAATTATTTATTTTTTGCAATATATATTTTCTAGAAGTCTGACAATTGACAGCATTGACAGCAGGTGCGCGTGAGCTATTTAAACAAAATTCTCTTTATTTAAAACTGAGGTGGTAAAGATGAAAAGTATTGATTTAAGTCTGGAAAAAATAAGTGAGATTTTTAGTGAACAATTAAGAAATTTACCAATAAGGGGTGAGAGCAATGAAGGATGACATTTATTCTAAAGATTACAGAGAAGAGCTAATAGAAAATGATGAAATAAATGATGCTGAAGAAGCTTTTATGAATGGTTATGATAATATTGATTAATTATTTTAGCAACTTTAAGGGCAGCATCTGGATTACTTAATTTTTTAGAATTATTTTTTAAATTTAATAATTTTTCTTTATTATTTATTAAGTCTTTTATTATTGTAGGTAATTCTTTGATATTATCTATTTTTATAGCAACTCCGTTTTTTATTAGATATTCTGTATTTCTTTGTTCTTGCCCAGGTAATGGATCTGTTATTATTATTGGTAATGGTATACTCATTAACTCTGCTGTTGTAAGTCCTCCTGGTTTTGTTATTACTAAATCGGACATAGCATAAATTGATTCTATATTATTAGTATAACCTAGAACTTTTTTTGGAATGTGAGATTTTTCTAATACTTTTTTTAGATTTAAATTATTTCCAGCTATAACATAAATATTTGTTAAGTCTTTAATTGAATCTAAATTATATACTATATTTTTTATATTACCTATACCTGCACCACCGCCCAAAATTAATAATCCTAATTTTTTATTATTTCTTTTAGTAACCTTATTTTTGAAATTTATTGGTATTCCTGTAACATTAATTTTACTTTCTTCTACATTATTTTTCATTAAGAAATCTTTAGCTTCATCATTAGGAACAAAGTAAAGATCAGTTTCTTTATTTATCCAAAAATTGTATGTGTGGAAATCTGTTAAAGCTGCAGCAAGTGAGAAATTGTAATTATTTTTTCTTTTTATTAAGGCAAAAATATTACTTGGAAGAGCTTGGGTACATATTATAATATCGGGGTTTTCTTTTTTTATTAAATCTTCAAACGGTTTTTTAAAAAAGCTTAATAAAATATTTGTTATTACTCTATTTCTATTTATTTTATTTTGGTTGTTGTAAACAAATCCTGTTAATTTTGGAGTAAATTTCAATATTGAAGAATATACAAATGATGCAACTTTCTCAAAATTTTCATTAATTAATTTAAATGAATTTATTAATTCTACTTTATATTTAGGATAATAATGGTGTATTGCATCTTTTATGGCTTCGGCAGATCTTTTATGACCATGTCCAACTAATGAAGTATAAAATATAAAAATTTTAGGTATTTCTTTCATTTTTGTATTGCTTTAGAATTCTATTTAGAACATCTTTATTTTTGATTATTTTCTCAAATTCATCTTTTTCTGCTAGTGCAAAATCTTCTATCTCCAATAATTTTAATTTAGAATTATTTATTAAGTAAAAATTATCTTCTAAAAGTTTGTTGTGATTATTTTTATAAATTATGTAAGTAACTAAGTCTTTAATTTCATTTATTACATTATCACTTATTATTGAAGTATTTTCTATAAGTAAAATATCTCCATGTTTTATTCTGAGTAATTTATTTTTCTCATAGAATTCTTTTGATCCTAAATTGTTTAATTTTTTAACTAGAACTTTATTAGATAAACTTAAAATAAAACCATTCATTAAAGAAATTTTATTATTAAGTAAATTAATTTGTTGTTTTTGTAATTGAACCTCTTTAGATAAGTTTTGAATTCTTTGATCTTTAAAATAAAATAAATTTTCTATTTTTCTATCCCAGTTTTTATTATTAATTTTCTTACTTAAGTTATTTTTTTCTTTTAATAGATAATTAATTTTTCTAAGCAAGTCATTATTTTTGTTTTTAAGAGATATATTTTCTTTTTCTAAGTTTAATAATCTAGAGTTTAATTCTTGTTTAATATCAACTCTTGGTTGGTATTTTTTTGTTTCTATAAAACTTTTATTTTCAATTATGTTTAATGACTCTCTTATACTCAATCCTTTTTTGATAACAATTTCCTTAAGTTCATTTGCTATTTCTTGTTTATTATTTTTAGTAATAAAATTATTTAATTTATTAAGTAGTGAAAAACTTTCTTTGTGTGCAAATAATGCAGAGGCTAAGGAGTCTCTTTCATGTCTATTCTTAAATTCATAATTTTGAGTTAATTCCTTTTTTTCTTTAACTTTCATGTCTTCCCTAGGATGAATTAATTTTGCCCCAAATTTACTTGCAAAAAGGCTCACAAAATTAGATGGGGGACTAACATCGCTAGCAACAATAACAACTTTACCATGTTTCATAATTTCATTTATCAATAAACTTAAATTTAGTTGTTTAGAACTATCAACTTTTATTAAAGATCCATCTATATTTAGTATAGAATATCCTATAGTTGTTCCAGGATCTATTCCAACTATTAGTAATTGTTTTTCCATAATTTTGTTTAGATAGTAAGGTATATAAAGTTTTATGGTGGGTTTTCATTATGAAAATTTTAGCTTTTGTTGATGTACATGAAAATAAGAGTGCAATGAAAAAGTTAATAGAAAAATCAAAAGATGTTGATTTATTAATTTGTGCTGGTGATATTTCAGTTTGGGGAAGTAATCTTAGTAATCTAATAAAAAGTTTTAAGGCAACTAATAAAAAATTACTTATTATTCCTGGTAATCACGAAGATGAAATAGAATTAAAAGAAATATGTTCTAATTTTGATTTTGTTTTCTATTTACATAAAAGAAGTATAAAGATTAATAATTATTTATTTTTTGGACATGGAACAGGAGGTTTCGCTAAAATTAATAAGGATTTTGAAAAGGTAGGTGAAAGATTTAAAAAAATTATTAAAAATGAGAAAGTTATTTTTGTGTCTCATGCTCCTCCATACAATACTAAATTAGATATATTAATTAATGATCATTATGGATGTAAGTCTTATAGTGATTTTATATTACAAGTTAAACCTATTTTATGTGTATGTGGTCATTTTCATGAAAATAGCGGTGTTTCAGATAAATTAGGTAAAACTTTTGTAATAAATCCTGGACCTTATGGACAAATAATAGATTTAGAAAAGATTTAATTTAAAGAAAATATTTTCTGAAAATTCATAAATATATTTTTCTCTGTTTCTTCTTTAGATATATTTTTTATTTCTGAGATTTTCTTTATTACTTCTTCTACAAATATAGGTTCGTTTCTTTGATCTTTATAAGGGCCTAAATAAGGTGCATCAGTTTCTGTTAAAATTTTTGTTATTGATAAATCTTTAACTAATTCTTGAAAATGTGTTGACCTTACGATTAATGGTGGAATAGAAAAATTAATATTATTTTTTTCAGCTAATTTTACTAATTTTAAATTTCCGTTAAATGAATGCAATACCACATTACTAAATTTGTTTTCTTCAAGAATTTTAATAACATCTGATTCAGCACCTCTTGAATGGATAATTAAAGGTAAACCTAATTTTTTCCCTAATTCTATAAAATCATTAAATACTTGAATTTGTAAATCTTTATTTTTTCCAAATTTAAAATCTAAACCAACTTCTCCCAATCCAATAATTTCTTTTTTATGTTTTTTAATAAAATCAAATTCTTTTTTTATTTCTTTTTCTGATAAATTCTCTGCGTCTAAAGGATATAAACCAAGAGCTGCTTTTATTATTTTATATTTTTTTGATAGTTCTAAAACTTTTTTATTAGTTTCAATATTAGTTCCATTACAAATGATACAATAAAGTTTAGATTTTGCTCTTTCTATAACTTGTTCTAAATCTTGAGAAAATTCTTCTTCATATAAATGTGCATGAACATCAACTAACATTTTAGATTATTGGAGAAAATATAAATTTAAGCAACTTTATTATCCATGGTAAGAAATTTATAAATATTAAGAATAACACTAAATAAGTTATAATCCCCCAAACTTTTCTTGCTTTTTTCTCGTCTTTTATGAAAAATGAAATTCCAGTTAAAAACATTCTACCTCCGTCTACAGGACCAAGGGGCAATAAATTAGCTAATCCTATACCTATACTTAGTATAAAAATCCAGAAAAATAATTGAGCTATCCAAAAAACTACCGATGGTAATTTTTCTCCATACTTTTCTTTTACAGATTCCTTTATATCCCCCCTAATATCAGAAACCATAATTCCTATGTAACCCTTATCTTTTTCTTTAGGATGTTGTACAGTAAGTAAACTAACTTCACTTGTATTAGTAGTTATTTTTATATTTTGATTTGGTTTTACATTTTCCATTGCACTAACAAAATCTTTTATATTTTTTATTTCAATATTATTTATAGATAAAATTTGGTCTCCTATTTTTAATCCTGAAGCAGCTGCAGGATAATTTTCTTCTAGACCTGCAATTTGTACTCCTTTAAATTCTAGCATTGAAGAAGTAACGGGGCTTATTATAAAATTTAATAATAATAAAAATATAAATCCAGTAATAACATTAGAGAAAGGACCTGCTGCAAATACAGCTAATTGTTGTAACTTAGGTTTTTTAGCTGTCTGTTTTTCATTAGGTTCTACAAATGCACCTAAAATTGGACCTAAGAAAAAAAATCCTGAAGATTTTACTTTAATATCATAAGTTCTTGCTAGTACTCCATGACTAAATTCGTGAATAGCAGCTACAATAAAAATTCCGATAATCCAATACCAAAATGATAAAGTAGGCAATCCAGGTATTGTTATTCCAGGTAAAACAGGTGCTATAACAGGTTGAGATTCAGGAACAAATAACAATTTATATGAACCCTCAATTAATACCCAAAAAATAATAGCCATTCCTACAAAACCAGTTATTACCCCTAAAATACCAAGAAAATTAAATGTTTTTGGATGTTTTTTTCCAAGTTTATCCATTGATTTAAGTCCTAATTTAGTCCTTAACATTACAATTACGCCTTGGACAGTAAATCTGTTTCTGTATCTTAAAAATAGAATTATTAAAATACCATAAAAAACAATTGCTAATAATAAATCAGTACTTACCATTTTATTTTGATTTCTTTATAGGTCTAAATGCTTTACTACTACAATTTTTACAAGTAACTTTTTTTTGTAGTATTTTTATCATTGATGTTCTTACTTTTGTTTTACATTTTCTGCAAACAAATACATTTCTGAATAATCTTGCTTGAGCTTCTTTGAATTTTACCATTTTACTTTAGTTGTTTCATTATTTTTTCATTCATGATAATCCAATAAAGAACTTGTTTTCCCTCATTTAATTTATCTTTTAGTTCTTCTGGAATTTTTAAGTCAAATGTTTCATAAGTTTCCATATCCATTACATTAGCTATTTCTCCATGAACACTTAAAACTTGTGCTGTTTTTTTCTCTATAATTGGAACTTCTATTCTATCATGAGTTGGTTTTACAAAAACTCTTTTTTGTTCATCTATAAGACCAACAGCTTCTACTCTTGCTTTAGTTGAACCGTGTTTTCCGGGCTTGGAAATTTGTATATCTTTTACAACACAAGGAACCCCATCTATAATAACATATCTGCCAACTCTTAATGAACCAACTTCTTCTATTTTAACTTCCATTAAAGAATTTGGGAATATGGATTATATATAAAGATTTTGTTTTTAATGATAAACTTTAAATAGGTTTGTTTTTCTAACTTTTTATGACTAAAATGAAGAAAGGAGATTTCATAGAATTGGATTTTATAGGAAGAATTAAATCTAGTAATGAAATATTTGATTTAACTAGTGAGGAAGAAGCGAAGAAAAATAATTTGTATAGTGAAAACTATAAATATGGTTCTGTAATAATTTGTATTGGTCAAGGACAAATTTTAAAATACATAGATGATTTTTTAATAGATAAAGAAATAGATAATTACACTATTGAAGTTAGTCATAAAGATGCTTTTGGTGTAAAAAATTCTAAATTAATAAGAATTATTCCTCTAAATAATTTCACAAAGCAAAAAATAAATCCATTTCCAGGGTTACAAGTAAATTTAGATAATTATGCAGGAACAGTAAGAAGTGTTACTGGTGGACGTGTAATTGTTGATTTTAATCATCCTTTAGCTGGTAAAGATTTATCATATGAATTAAAGATAAAAAGAATAGTTAATGATTTAAAAGAAAAAGTTACAAGTTTAATTAAATACCTTATAGAAGAATTTAATGTTGAAATCATAGAAAATAAAGCTAAAATAACATTAAAAAATGATTTACCTAAAGAAGTTAAAGATAGTTTAGAAAAGAAGCTTAAAGAATGTATTCCAGAGATAAAGGAAGTTGAATTTACTATTGAAGAGATGAAAAAAGATACTGTAGAATAATTAAATT
>CAYHUM010000017.1:0-15331 GCA_964359945.1 Candidatus Woesearchaeota archaeon
ACAAATGGACTTGGATAATCGCCTAATGTAGCGAAAGCACCTGCCATGGTTGCACCCATCATACCTAAACCAATACCAATAGCAGATAATCTTTTGAACACTCTCTTTAAGTTTTGCATTTTACAATGCACCTCCATTTATTATTTTATTAATTATTATCTTCATATTCTTTTTCGTCAATAGAGTATAGTTTAAACTCTATTGTATGGTATAAATTAGCCCTTATTTATAAACATTTATATTCTTTAAAACATATAATTAGCCTTATTTTACAAAATACGGGTCTTATAAGCCCTAAAAACCAAAAATAAATTTAAATCTTCCTTATTTATGTTACCACTCTGGGCTGGTTAAATTTTAGCCTTATTTATATACTAAAATTTATATATTATATAATAACTATATACTGTAGTATATATATTAAGATTTTTTACATAATTTTACCCTTGATTCATACTTCTGATCATTATTTTTAACAATATAAGTACTAGAACTAATGCCATTTACACAATTACCATGGCTAAAACACTTATTATTTTGGTTTAAAAGCTCTATATAATAATTTTCTTCTATAGAATTTCCTATTATTTTTGGTATTTCTTTACTTAAATAATCACATGCATCTTGACCACAAAAAAATTCACTACTACAACAACTAATAAAAGCTTCTTCAATATTACTATTACAAGTATTAACTTTAACAATAGCGTTCATTAAATTATTAGCTTTTACACTTAACTTTTCATCCACGTTTACAGGTTGAGTTATTAATAATCTTAAACCAAATAAAGCAAGTAAAATAATAATTATCACTATTATTACTAATCCAATTAAATCTACTTGTGCTTTTTTAAGTGCCATAATAACCCTCTATACTTAATTTACCCATATAATATTCATTACTATTTATATTATATATAGAAACAGGACTAGAAACAATAATCTTTCTTTGATATTTATTAGGAATTTTACTATAAACTATAACATTATTACAATTATCTAAATTACCATAATTACATTCAATATTATTTTTCTCTGGATAAATTATTTCTATAACAATTCTTTTATTTCCAAATAAATTAGAATTTAAATCTTTAAAAGCCATTATTTTTAATAAGTCTATACATTCTTCTTGTTTGTTTAGAAAACTACATTTGAATTCAGCCATATTAGGTAAGGCAGTAATTAAATCACTTTGCTTTTCTATTTCATAATTAGTATTACTTGTTTCAATACTAGCTAAAGTATATCTATAAAAAAACATTAATCCCATTAAAATTAAAACAATAACAATTACTATTATGAATACTGTTTCTTGAATTTCAATTTGTCCTTTTTTTAAAATACTACTTTGCATCCTTGTTCATAAAGTTCTTGGTTTTGTAAATCTAAAATTTCTTTATTATTGATCAAGTCTAAACAATTATTATTTAAACAATTCTTAACCTCATCATTTACATTTAAATTTTGAACTATACCTAAATAACTACATTCTTTCATATTCTTAGCTTTATTTTCATAAATTTTATTTACATCATTCATCTTATTTAGCAAGGATTTAAAGCTACAATCATATAATTTAAAATTAGAAGTAAATATTGCTCCATACATCATTTCTCTGCTTAAATAAGAACTTTCTTTTATAGAATCTTCATAAAACTTTACACTACCAACATCAGCTCCATCTATATATACTACCTTATTATTTTTACTTTTTAATTCATCTAATTTACCAGAAGGATCAACAAAGAATACAATAACAGAATCTCTAATATTATCATAATCATTAACTATTTTTACATTAAATAAACTAGGAATTTCATTATAAATTTCAGTAACAAATTGTTCATTGAAATTATCATAAATTAAATATATTTTATTTTCTATAGAACTTAAAAAAACTATATTGTCTATCTTAAATGGATACTCAAAGCTTTTACTCCATAAACCAATTCTATTTGATTTTATATTACTAGAAAAAATTATATTATTGGTTTTTTGTCTATAATCTTTATTTATTATAAATTCATTACAATTAAATTCTATTTCATTTACTTTACCTAGATCTAAATTAGTATAAGCTTCAGTTGTTTTTATTGAATTTATACTTCTATCCAAAGCTCTCGCGGTTTCAGCATTTATTTTTTTATTTTGTAATACACTATATCTAAAAGCAAACAAAGTAAAAAACATTAAAAGTATAGCACCAGAAACAACAATAAATATCCAATTAAATTGAACTGATTGTCCTTTTTTCATTTCCTTATTTCTACATAAGTACCTTTATTTTCTAGGTTTAAATTTAATTTTCCTGTTGTAATAGAAACACACAAAGGATTTTCATTTGGTTTTAAATTCGCTATAAAAATTGAATCTCTATTTCTTGAAGAAACAAAAAATACATTATCATTATTCCTTAGAATTACATCTTCTTCTATTTGCACAGGTAATTTACTTACGTCTAAAGCAACATTGAAATCACGATTAATAAAACAAATTTTAGTTATATCTTGAGGAACTTTTAAATCTAGTTTTATTACAGATGCATAATCTAAATTATATGTTCTTGTAGCTTCTGCTCTTAGCTTATCTACAAAACTTCTAAATTCTATACTACCTCCTAAATTAAGAACATCTTTAATTATATTAATCCCAAAGAATATAATTACAGCTATAACAATTAATGCAAAAATATATACAAAAGGCTGTCCAAAAATTTGACCTCTTTTTTTCATTTTATAATTAAGGATAAACAGTTAAACCAACCTCATTATCATAAAGATCTCTACATTTAATATAATAAACATCTTGGCCAAGAGTAGCTCTGTGTTCTTTAGTTTGGTCTTCAGGCATTCTATTTCCAGTACCATAACTAAATGGCCTATTACTATATTCACAAGTAGAATCTTCACTAGTTATTATATATAAGAAATTCTGTTCAGTATAAATTCTTGCTACATTTGGTCCTGTTAAATCAACTTGTAAATCTACGTTTGTACTTCCAGTAGCAATATTTCCCGCTATGTCTTTACATGTAACATATAAATTATAAGTTCCTGTTCCTAAGTCTAAAACACTTGTATGTAAATTTCCTGAGGAACTAGCAAATCCTAAACCACTATAATCATAATTATTCAATAAACTATAAGTACAATTAGCACTTCCATCACCATTAGCCCCTCCAGTAGTTCTTACACTTAAAGTAATATTTCTTGTGTACAAAGCTCCACTTGGCTCTATACTAGTAATATTCAATGGTATTGTTCCTATTAAATTAAATCCTCCTAATGGTTGACTTTCTTGATTTATATTTCCAGCTAAATCTTGACATCTAAAGTAATATGTATTTTCTTTATTATCTTCTATATTACTTAAAGTTCCTACACATGGATATAAGTTTAATGAACCTCTAAATGAGCTACATGTAAAATTACCTTCCATTAAATTATAATTTTTATCTTGCTTACTATACTTACAACCTCCTATAAGTTTACCAGGTTCATTTAAGTATAATACTAATTCAGTTTCTTTTTTATCATAAGGAATCTTAGCATTATCTTGTATACTATATTGTTCAATTACTGGACTTGTTAAGTCAGGACCAGAAGCTACATTGAATTTAATAAAGTATGAAGCCCTATTTTTATTTCCATTTACATCCTGACATTTTACAAAATAAGTATATGAACCACTCTTACTAATTCCTATTTCGCTAAATGTAGCATTTTCATATAGTATAGGAATATGAATTTGATGCTCTTGTTCAGGAACAGTATCTCCAAATAATTCACCTTCATCAAAACTAAATTCATTTCTTGTACTTATTCTACATTGAGCTTTCTCATTAGTTTTTACTCCTATATCTACTGGAGTAAATGCTTTTATATTTGATTTAAACTCATAACCATTATTTGATGTAGTTAAATCACTTAAAGTTCTAGGAGGTATTGGTAAAGCACTAATTATAGGAACTGTTGCATCATTTTTATCTTTCCATATACAAGTTCCGTTTCCAGTTCTTTCATCTTCAAAGAAAGTACATCCTTGTCCTAGGCTTTCACATTTGTATTTATCACATTTAGTAAAATCATCACACTTCTCACAATCTTGACCTCCAGTAGGAGCAACCCATGCATTACAATTAAATGTATAAACTATATCTTTTTGATCAGCACCCAAACTTAATAAAAACCATAAAAATGCTAAAATTGCGAGTGCTGCAAATACAGTAGCTGCTATTCCAAAAAACCCTCCTACAAAATTGAAATTACCTATTCCAGTTAAACTCAATAAATTTGTAAATCCTGTTGTAAAACCTATAGACGCACCAAGAATAGGAGCCCCACCACCCAAAGTTGCACTTAAAGTTCCAGTAAACCCAAGTAAGGCAATTAAAGAGGTTGTTCCAAGTGATACTGCTATAGTATTAAGTGCGGCATTTTTACTTTCAATCCAGCTTTTATCTATTCTTTCTAAAGGTGTATTTGCTAAAACAAAAATTGCATTATATAATAAACTAAACAAAGGGTTTTTCAAAGCTTGAGATGCTTTATTGAAATTACTCCAAGATTCTTGTGTTACTGGTCTTGGTTGACTTCCTTTATCCCCATTCTTTGAAGCAGAAAATCCATCCTTAGAAAATTTACCTACAACATTATAACTAGCACCACAATCTCCCAAACTTCTACAAAAACTGTTAAAATCATCTGTTTTCTGGGCACAACCACAATTTACTTCACAATCCCAATCATCAGCAAAATGTTTCTTAACCCATATTTCAGTACAAGTAGTGCTACCAAAACAACTTTGACTTCCTGAAGGTGGAACAGAAGGGGCACAATAACCTAAACCCTCATGCCAATAACAATCTCCAAAAGTATTTGTACAACATTTTTTTCTACAACATTCACGTTTGTTACATTCTTTTCTCTGATCAGATTTATCAATTGCTTCACATTTTCCACTATAATGATTTAAGTTTTCACATTCTTGTCCACAACTTTGTTCAGTATTACATTGTAAACAAGAACCATAGTTATTAACCTTACATTCTGCCCCAAGTAAATCATAATCTAATTCTGTAAGTTCTTTTTCAACTGTAGTTTGAACACAAATTTCTTTTCTATCTGCTTGACAATCTAAAACTAGTTCCTTACCATTAACACAAGCTCTTACATATTGTGTTGAGCCAACTAAATCTTTACCTTGACCAGTTACACCTTCGTATTCACACCATGACTCTCCTGATTTCTTTGCTCCACCATCCCATGAAAGTACATCTACACCATATCTATTAATATTCGTTGTAGTTTTACAATTCAAATCACTACACATATGTCTTACTTTATCATTATTTACTTTGCTTAAATAATCAGCAGAAGCAGTACTGCAAATACTTCCTTTACTATAATCACAATTACCACAATTAATACTTTCTATATTAGCATCACTAGGATTACAACTTTCTTCTTTAGTTCTTGCAAATCCAGTATAAGAAGTACCATAAATGTTTTCAGGATTACCACATGAATCAAACCAATAAACTTCATCTTTTCCAGAAATACATCCAGTTCTATGTTCTTTAGTACACTGACAATTTAATTGAGGATTACTGCATAAATAACCAGCTCTAAATTCGCCATCTGTACATTCTGAATTACTTCCAAA
Organism: Candidatus Woesearchaeota archaeon; assembly: GCA_964359945.1. GTDB lineage: Archaea > Nanobdellota > Nanobdellia > SCGC-AAA011-G17 > CAYHUM01 > CAYHUM01. The sequence continues at coordinate 5,668 of CAYHUM010000017.1, forward strand.
ACTACATCCATTACTTCTTACACAACAACCAACTTCAGCACTTCTACATTGTTTTGTACAATCAGCTTCATTCTTAATGCTTGAATCAAATGAATTCTGTAATTGTAAATAAGGATATCCTGAAATAGCAGCTGCACATTCTGTTTGTGTAGTCAAAGCACATTCTGTAGGTAATTTACAACAACCAGTAGCACACTGAGAAATTTCACAATTAACATTAGAATCAAAAGTTCCTCCTTCTGCTTCACAAGATGCTTTTAAAGTATTTTTACTACATTGCCCAGTATTTCTATTATAACAACAACCAGGCTTGCAATAATTAGTATTTTCACATGCAGTTCCAGCTTTCCCGCCAATATCACAATTACTTTCATCTGTAAATACACAGCTTTCTCCTAAATAAGGTGAATCTTTTTTAGTATTTTCACAACATACATTTGCTGCTTCTACTATTTTAGCTTCTTTAATTAAAGTAATAGTAAATATACTCATCAAAAATATTACAATTTGAAATATTGCTTTTATTTTAACTAATTTCATGGTATAACAGAACCTCTTACAGCAAATTGAAATATATAATTACCATTCTTTAAATTTAATCTATAAATTTTACTATCGCCTTGCCAGAATCTTATAATTTCTACTTCTCCCTTATTTCTTAACATATAAGGAACAGGATAAAATACTCCTGATACAGTTTCACTATTAACTATATCATCAGAAACTTCAATTAATCTTCCCAAAGGAACTCTTGATGTATAAGAAAATCTTGATTTAGCTTCTGTAACATCTCCTTTAGTTATTGTTACAGGATATTCTAGAATTATTATAGTATCATATCTTCCAATTGTAGTTCTTACATCCATATTACCTGCACTTACACTATACCCATTATCTTTCCATAAATTTAAATCAATACAATTTTTAATATTAGAATTAACATAATTACTAATTTCTTTTTCTATGTGATCTTGTAAAAATGGTTGTCTTACAAAACAAGAACTAAAATTATTACTCGTATAACATAAATATTCAACTTTATTACCTTGAAACATTTGATAAAAACCTGGATTAATCTCTCCTCCTTGTTTACTAACTAAATTTATCGCATTATTTCCGCTTTCCCTTATACAATCTTCAACATGATCTTGTAAAGAAACAGTTTGTGTAGGTAAAATATTTTTAGGTAAAATTTCTCTCCTTAAAGTAAAAAGTAATACTACTATAACAACAAGAACTATACCTAATATAACAAATATAGTAATTTGTCCTCTTTTAAGCATAATTATTTTTAAGCTCGAAACTATATAAATATTTCGTTAAATTTATATACTTTAATACCAAAAACAAACTCATGAAAAAAAGGGTTTATTTATTTATATTAGCATTATTCATTTTAATAAGTAATGTAAAAGCTCAAGAGTTTAATTTAAGTGCAGGAGAAAGTTGGCTTCTTAAAGAACTTAAAGTTTCCAATTACAACAAACCTATTACAGAATTAAGTTTTGCTTTACTTGCACTAGAAAAATATGATATACAAGATGGAATTTCATATTTAGAATCAAAAAAAACAGCTGACAATTGGAATTCTAATATAAAAGATACATCATTTGCTATTCTTGCTTTAAATAATTTCAATAAAGATGTTTCTAAATCAATAGAATGGGTACTAAAACAACAAAAAACAGCTCTTACTTCTGGTTCATGGTTGATACAAGTAAATTCAAATACAAATGGACAATTTAAAGTTCGTTATAATAATGGCAATAATGAAAAAACATTTACTTTGTTTGATAATAAAATAACAGAATGTAATGACTATTTTATTAATGTGAAAAATTGTTTGGGCTCAACTATAAAACAATATGATGAATTTGAAATTGATTGCTCAAATATAGGATGTAATAAAATTTCTTTAATATATGAAGAAAGTAATAATTTTTACATATTCCAAGAAAATGATGGTTCTGGTACTCTAAGAATGGAAAATTCTTGTTTACCTTCTACTTCTGGTTCAAGTGCATGTGATTATGAATCTAGTTTATATGCAACATGGATTTTAAATTCATTAAATAAAGATTCAGAATTATATACAAAAAATTATTTAAAGAAAAATGTAGATAAAAATACAAACATAAAAAGAATTATCCATAATTCCTTACTTTATGCAATAACAAATAATGATAATTACTTAGAATTCTTAAAAGAAACACAAAATAATCTATCAGGAAGTTTTGATTCTAATATTTACTCTACTTCAATAGCAATCTTATCTTTAAAATCAAATTCAATAGCAGAAAGAGCAAAAGACTGGATTAAAACTCAGCAAATAAAAAATCCTTCAGCAAAAGAATATGGCTCATGGAATCAAGGAAATTTTTTAGATACATCAGCTGCTTTGTATGCATTAGCTGGTTCATCTACTAAACCAACATTCAAGAGTTCTTATTGTGGTGATAAAATACTAGATGGAGATGAAGATTGTGATGCTACTTATGATTCTGATGGTAAATTAATTGATGGAGATGATATAAAATGTCCTGGTAAATGTAGTACAGATTGTGAATGTAAAACTACTGCTAATGAATGTGAAGCAAATAACAATTTATGTTGTAATGAATGTAAAACAGAATCTGATCATTACTCTCAATATGATAATTCATGTTCTAGAACTCAGGTGTGTTGCTCATTATGTGCTCCTCCTACTGAATGTACCACCGATGCAGAATGTAATACTAATGAAGAATGCATAAACAATGAGTGTGTTGCTCTAAGCTCATGTAATAATGATGGTTTTTGTGATAATAATGAAGATTGTGATTGTGATGATTGTGATACTGATCCATCATGTCAAGGAAGTCAATGTACAACAGATGATGATTGTGCAGAAGGAGAAAAATGTAATATTGATACAAGTACATGTGAGAAAAAATCAGGATTTCCATGGGGTTATTTAATAGCATTTTTAATTGTAGTATTTTTATTAATGGCAGGTTATGTTTTCTATAAAAAATACAAAAGACCAAGTAAAAAACCACCAACTAAGCCAAGTTTTGAAGAGTTTACTAAAACACAACCATACAAACCATATACGCCATCACAACCAAAATATATGCCTCCTAAATCTTATGTTCCACCTTTAAAGAAATCTAACTCAAAAGATGAAGAAATGGAAAAGAAACTAGATGAGTCCATAAAAAAAGCTAAAGATTTACTTGGAAAAAAATGAAAATATTTTTTTCATTGTTTTTACTTATAATTTTAAGTTTAAATGTAAATGCAATATTACCATTAAATATAGAATTAAATAGGAATGTATTTGCTCCTGGTGAAACTGTTTTTGTAACTATAACTAAAAATCTTGTTCTTGAAAATGAAATAAATGAACTAGATTTTAGATTAATAAGAAATACTACAAGGGTATCTTTATCTATATCATTATTAAAACAAGATGAGACTTATTATTTATACTTTGATATTCCTACTAATATAGAGGAAGGAAAATATTTTTTCCAAGATAGCAATATACTTTATACTGATGAAAATAATGTGTTTAGAAAAATAACTCAAGATGTACCCTTAGAAGTTAAAAAAACAAACTCTTCTATAATTGCTATAAGTCCTTTATTTGTAAGGGTTCTTAATCCAGATAAAAACCCAGAGTATACAATAAGATTAAAAAACAATGGTAATTTAGATGGTACAGTATTCATAACAAAAGATTCTGATTTTATAGTTACAGATAAAAATCTTGTTAATGTTCCTAAACTTTCAACTCAGAAATTTAATTTCATATTAAAAAATGATTTAATAACAAAAAATGTAGCTTTAATTAATCTAAAATATGATGATAAATCTTACGATGTTATAATTTTTATAAATAAAGAGATAACTTCAACTCCAATTGTTGCATCTAAAGATTCTATTCAATTCATAGAAGAAAATAAAATGATCAATCTAAGTTTATATAATGAAACAAGAGAAGGACCATTAAAATTTAAGAATTTCTTTGACCAAACTATAAATAATATATCATTTGAATTAACTGGAAATTTAAATCAAATTATAACTTTAAAAATAACTAAACTTGATTCTTTAGAAAGCAATGAAATAGTAGAACAATATTTGTGGATAAATAAAAATAAAAATGCTAATTCTGGAATTTATTCAGGAAATTTAATATTAAAATCTCAAGATACATATATAGAATTTCCTATTTATGTAAAAATAAATGAAATTACTCCAGAACAAAATATTACTAGTAATAAAACTGAAATATTTGAACCTATAATAAAAACTAACTTTACTCAACCTCCAAAGAAAAAAGAAGGTGTGAAATTACCATGGACTTTAATAATTTTAATGATAGTAGTAATAATAGTAGGAATTCTAATATTTTATTTCAAGAAGAAAAAACCAGTTAAACAAACATTTAGTGATTATATAGAAAATATAGAAAGAAAATAATTAAATTATAAAAGACATTGCTCCATACTACATTGTTCCATTTGTTTTCTAACCTCCATCGCTACCACCACCCACATCCATATATTTTGTTGATGTATCTGCTCCCATTTTTATCCTCCACCTGAACCTTCATCTCCCATTTTATCCATCCAAACTTTCCATTTTTATCCGTCACTACCTGCTCCCATTTTATCTCCTTATCCTTGGTCTTCCATATAAATCATTATAGTATAAAGAATAACTAATATTTAAATTTATCTTATTACTAAATACTAAGAACCACATGAACCAGCAGAAATATCACTTGAACCATATAATGCATTCATACCTAATTTATCACCTAAACCCAAAGTTCTTTTTTGAGTTTCTCCTAATCCCGCTAATCTATACAATGTTAAACATCCATCTTTAGGACTACTAACATGATCAAGTCCTGCTGCATGACCAAATTCATGAGACACAACATTTTCTACATCAATAGCACTAATATTACCTGTAGTATTCCATGTTTCATTTTGATCTATGCTAATAACAAAACCACCTATCTCTTTAGTAGCTACGTTACGACATATAGATGCACTAGCTAGTATACCATCTGGACCATCAATAGTTACCCACTGAATAGTATTAGGTATAAAATTACAAGGATTTAATTGAGTAGTACTATCATTTCTACTAAAAGACCTTGTTGTAATAAAACCATCCCATGTTTCTTCTGCACTCTCAATAGCACTATTACCACCACTTATAGCTTCACTACCAATAATTCTATATTCTACATTACTACCATTAAACCACTTAATACCTCCTTGAACAGTATGGAAATTATCTGATTCAGTTGTTGGATGTGGTCCTGGTCCAGCATGGGATTCATCAATGTAATCAATAAATATTTCTTGAACCCAGAAAATTTGGGGAGCTTGTGCTTTTTCTAGTACATTAGATTTTTGACAAGGAATTGCGGTAACTATAAAAGCTCCTATTATTCCTGTTATAATAACTACTAACAAAATACTGAATTTTATCATATTAATTAATAAAAAGGAGAAAAATATTTAAATCTATCTTTTCAAGAGTTTTATTATTATCTATTTATAGTAAATTGAAAATATTCTACCTTTGTAATTAAAAATTAAGTTGTTATTAAGATTGCGATTTGTTTCTATTTTAATATCCTTTCCAGTAACTTTGATCCTATAAACAAGACTATTAATTGGCTCTACATAAACTATTTTACCTAATCCAACATACGCTTTTAATTCTAAGCCTGGACCAGAGATACTAATTGGAACTTTAGCTAATATTTTTTCTAAGTGTGAGGAAGAACAACGTCGTCCTCCTTCTATTTGTACATATCTTGTATCCATCTTACTTTTTTTTAGTAGCTTTTTTATTGTCTTGTTTTTCTTTAAAAGGATTTTTAGCTCCTATTTCTTGTAATTTTTGATTTAAAATTAAATTTTGTGCATGTATAGTCCTAGTAACCATTTCATATTGATGGAATCTTTGTAACATATCATTAAGCAATCCACTTAAATTAAATGCTTTAAATTCCATTCTTTCAGGATCATATATTTCTACTGAACTAGGTAAATAATCCACGCAAAATCCCATTAATTGATTAATATCCTTAAATGTTATATCCATTTCTGAAAATGCAGAGAATAATTCCTTTACTGGTTTGGCTTGCATTACTTCTTTCTTATTAATCTGAAAACTTTTATCATTAGTAATATTAGTTAGCATCAAATTTAAATTTTCTTCCACATGTTCTTTAGGATAACCAACAACTTCTACAATTACTCTTGCTTTTACTTGTTCAGCCATTCTTTCTTTACAAAAACTCCTATAATTATTAACAAAAGGATAAAAGCAAAGAAGTATATAGCACTTCTCATAGCTTTTTCATTTGAATTTTGATAAACAGTTAATCCCGTAACTTTACTATTATTTATAATGTTTTCGGAAGGTTTATTTTCTTTAATATTAATTGATTTAGTTTCTGTTTTAATAACCTTAGTTTCATTTTTTATTATAACTTCTTTACATAATTTTTCATTCATGCCGTTAATTATAATTTCTTGTTTGTCAATCTTGTCTAATCCTTCTAATATTATTTCATATTTTCCATCTTTAAACTTATTTTCACAATTATCAAATAATTTTATAGGTATTTGCATTTCATAATTAGTAAATTTATCTCTAGTATAAATAGTTACAATATCACTTATTTTCTTGCTTCCTTCAACCCATAATTTAACAGCATATTTCCTTGTATCCCCTTTATATAAATTTAAATCAACTTTAATTGTATTTCCAAACTTAATATTATCAAGATCTATTTTCTCTATTTCTAATTTGGATTCACTATCATTACTAGAACCAGAAACTTTACTTTTTCTTAAATAAACAAATTTCTCATAATAATCATTCTCATTATTAATATCATTACAAGTTATATCTTTAATTTTAACCTTAATTAAATAAGCCTCTCCTTTAGCTAAATTAGGACTATAACTTAATGTCCTATGATTTAAAATTTCATCTACAATTAAATCATCATATTTTTTAGCTAAATCAAAATTAGAATTTACTATTTCTCTTTCTAAAGTTAAATTAAATTTTCCTTGTCCTGAAATTTTATTTACTTTTACTTTAAAATCAAGTTCATCTAAAAAACTTGAATTTGTTTCTACTAAAACTTCTATATCACAATTATTTACTAAGTTTTCATCATAAATGTTATTACTTCCTTTACTAATTTCACTTAAGACTTTAATATCACTAGAACCATCTGGAAATCTTCCTATTGATTTATTTTCTATAACATCATTATTACTATAAGTTAAACTATCTACTAAACTATCATTATTGTCATATAAATATAAAGTTTCTCCATCATTTGTTAAGAAAAAACCATAATCATTCCCATCTAAAACTAAAAAACTACCATTAAAATTTAAATTAAATAAATTACCTTCTGAATTACTGTCATTTATTTTCCAATTTTCTAAAGTTATATTTTGTTCGGTACTATAAAGTTCTATAAATTCTTTACTGTAAGAATCAGCTCCTTCAGGATTAGGTAAAATTTCATTGATATAAACAGTTCCATTAACAAGACTAGAAAAAGTTACTATAAAAAATATTAAAATTAAAATTTTATGCATTAATTCCCACCTTTAATTCACCTCCGCTTACCAAAATACTTTTTCATATACTTTTTAAAACCTTTGTCTTTTTTCTTATGTTCATATTCTGTCCTTAGTTTACTAAACAATTTATGTAAAGCAGCTCTTAAGTCCCAATCATAAGACGTTGCTTCTAATCTTGTACCATTACCATCACCCCTCGCACGTAAACTATATTTAATTCTATCTCCAAAATCTCTGTATTTTTTAATTTGTAATACTAATCTGTCTAAATCTTTTAATAATAAAGAAACTCTATGCTCACTTACTACTCTACTTATACTATCTTTCTCCTCTGTATTTAAGTCTCTATACTTAATTATTTGTATATTACTAACATCCATTTTAGAAATTTAATTTAGATTGTCTAAATACTCCTATAAGTTCATTAAAGTTTAATCCTTTTTTCTCTGCATGTTTCATACTTACAACAAAATTCTTCTTACCTTTTATTAATTCATATGGAGGGAAAAAATACCATCCTACTTTATCAAATCTTACAGCAACCCATGGTTCAGCTCCAAATTTTTTAGAAAACTCTAGAAGTTGATTAATTTCATCTTGATCAAAATATTTTCTTTTTTCTTTTAAGGATTTACATTCTATGGCTAAATACCTTTTTTTACCATCCCCAGCCAAAATATCAGGACTTGGTAATGGAGTGCTACCACTCCCAGGACTTCTTATAGCTGCCCATGTCCCAGTTTCCCAGAACATATGTAATAATTCTCTTTCTGCCCTTGTTCCTTTTCCTTTAGACCCCATGTTTCCCTTTAATTAATATAAAACAAACATAAATAAAAACTTTTCTATAGTAATATTTAAATATATAATGTACTTTATAATAATATGGCTAAAATAGATATCTATCAAAAAGGTGAAATGTTTGGAAAAATGTATTTTATAGTAAATGAAAAGGTCTTTAATAATGTTAATGATGTTGTAGCACATATTAAATCAGTATTTGAAAAAGAAAAAGATTCAGAAATAATCTTACATAGTAATATAACAGATTCCTTAAAAACTAAAATTAATGAGTTATATGGCATTAAAGTAAAGATTTCTAATAAATAACTACTATGAATTAGTAACAAATAGAAAGATTTATAAACCTTAATTTTAAATGTATATTTATGGCAAAGAATTTAGAATATAAAGTAATATTAGAATGTTCATGCAGTAAAATAGAAGATAAAGGAGAATATCCAACTTTATTATATAAATGTACTTATGAAAAAAATGAAAATTAAAAACATAGCAAAAGAATTATTGTTAGGATCATTATTAAGTACAATCCCATTAATAGCTAATTCTCAAGAAGCTAAAATAGAAAAACCAAGAGAAGAAAAAAACATTATAGTTTCAGTAAATGCAGGTTATTTCTATCCTAAAGATTTAGTAAATAGAGTTTATGGTGGGGGGGGAAACTTCAGTTTAGATATTGGGTATAAAAAAGGTATATCTTTATTTAATACAGGATTAAATTATTTTGAAACTAGAGGTAATTTCCGTTCTTCATATGATACAGAATTTTTATTTTCTAAAAGAAGAAGCGCCACAAGTTCAAAAATAAATATGAAATCTGTTGAACCAGGATTTTATATAAACCCAAGTATAGATCAAAAAAATGAAATAAGTTTGGGTGGAGGGCCATTAGCAGGTGTTTTAGAAGAAGTATTAAGTTTTTTTGATAAAGGAGTATTTTCTGGAGAAGAACAAATAGACCATAACAATAAAATTTATTTTGGTTGGCATGCTGGTCTTGATCTAAAACATAAAATTGGGAGTTCAACTTATTTAAAATTAAAAACAAGGTTTAAAGATGCAAAAGTAAATGATTTTGATTTTAAACTTGGTGGTTATGAAGTTTCAGGTGGTGTTGAGGCTCGTTTTTAATTGATTTCTTATTTGACATACTTTACAAACTTCCATAGAACAAGGTTCATTACATTGCTTACAATATCTTAATTCTTTTTTATCCTTAAATTGTTTCTTTAACATAGGCA
>CAYHUM010000018.1:0-14440 GCA_964359945.1 Candidatus Woesearchaeota archaeon
CTACTACATTTATTACTCTATTTACTTTGTCTAATTCAGCCATAGCATATTTAGTCCTGTACACCCCCTTATTCATTTCATATAATCTATTTTTAGGAATTTTTTTTAAAAACAAATGTGCACCTTTAGATTTATTCTCGAATTTTAGAACCTTTTTACTTATATTATCTTCAATAATATTATCACCCAAAATAACCATTAATTTATCGCCTTCACGAACGTCTTCTTCAATTGAGGATAATGCTTGCGCTATTCCTCCAGCTTGTTCTTGTACGTAATAACTAAATCTAACATTATAATTATCACCACTGCCTAAATATTTGTATATTGCCTCTAAATGTTCACCACCACTAACAATTTTTATGTTTTTAGTTCCTGTTGAAAGAATTGTCGAAAGAGGATAATCAATCATAGGTCTGTTATAAACGTGTAGTAAATGTTTATTAGTAACATTAGTTAACGGTTTTAACCTTGTTCCAGTTCCACCTGCAAGAATTACACCTATCATCTTAAGCCATATTGTTTTTTGTAATACTCTTTATATTCACCACTTTTAATCTTTTCCCACCACCATTTGTTATTTGTGTACCAATCAATTGTTTTGTTTAGAGCATCTGTAAAATTATTTTGTGGTTCCCACCTAAAGCTTCTTATTTTTTCTGTGTTTAAGGAATATCTTCTATCATGATTTGGCCTGTCTTTAACTTGCTTTATTAAAGTTAGAGGTTTATTCATATGACCTAAAATAATCTTTGTTAAATCAATATTTCTTACTTCATTATTTGCTCCTATATTATAAATCTCACCTTTTTTACCTTTATGTATTAATAAATCAATGGCTTCACAATTATCTTCTACATATAACCAGTCTCTTTCATTTAGTCCATCCCCATACAAGGGTAATTCTTTATCTTCTAACGCATTTGTAACGAATAATGGAATTACTTTCTCTGGGTATTGGTTTGGACCAAAATTATTAGAGCTTCTTGGAATTATTACTGGTAAATTATAGTTTTTAAAGTAATTTAGTGCTAATAAATCTGCAGTAGCTTTTGATTGTGCATAAGGACTTGAAGGATTTAGAGGAGAATCTTCAAAAGAAGAGCCTTCTAAGATACTACCATAAACTTCATCAGTACTTATTTGAATAAACTTTTCTATATTTTTTTCACGAGCAGCTTCTAATAAATTCCAAGTTCCTATCACATTTGTTTTTAAAAAATCTTCTGGGCTTAATAAAGATTTATCAACATGACTTTCAGCAGCAAAATTTACAATAATGTTGGAAAGATGTGTTAAATCTCTAACTATCTTTCTATCACAAATATCTCCTTTCTCAAAATGATATCTATCATCAAAGAATGGTATGCTTTTAGTATCATTAAAATTGTCTAAATTTCCGGCATAAGTTAATTTATCTAAGTTATAAACTATATAAGTTGGATGTTTTTTTAGAACGTGCTTTATAAAATTACTACCTATAAATCCTGCTCCACCTGTAACCAGTATTACTTTTGTTTCTAATTCTTCTTCCAACATATGCTCAATAAATTAGTAAAAATATATAAATCTTGTCCTTTTCTCAACTTTTAAGTGATTAATATAGATAAACAAAAATATTTTAAATAAACCTTATTTAGACTTAAAAATGGTTGATTTTTCTGTTATAGAGCAAAAATGGCAATTAGCCTGGGAAAAAGCTAAGATTGGACAAGCAGAAGTAGATAAAAAAAGAAAGAAATTCTTCATGATTTTTGCCTATCCAGGAATTTCTGGTTATTTGCATCTAGGTCATATGAGAGGTTATACCTATACAGATGTTATTTGCAGATATAAAAGAATGCAAGGCTATAATGTTTTATTTCCTGTTGGTACTCATGCTTCTGGTAACCAAGCAATTGCATTTGCAAATAGTATTAAGAATAAAAATAAAGAAAGAATAACTTATCTTAAACAAAACGGTTATAATGAAGACTTAAAAAATATAGAAGATCCCATAAAATTAATAGAATATTTTAATAGAGTTTATCTTGATACATGGAAGAAATTTGGGTTTATTTTTGATTATAGAAGATTTACATGTACTTTATATGAGGATTATAGTAAATTTATAGAATGGCAGTTCAAAAAATTAAATAAATCAAATTTACTTGTAAAAAAACCTTATTATGCTACTTTTTGTCCAAGGGATGGTCCTGTTGCAGTTGACCCAAGTGAAACTGATATTAGTAAAGGAGGTAATGCAGAAAAAGTAGAATATACTTTACTTAAATTTGAATATCAAAAAAGTTTATTGATGGCAGCTACTCTAAGACCTGAAACAATCTTTGGACAAACTAATATTTGGGTTAATCCTGATGCAGAATATGTAAAAATAATGGTTGGTAAAGAATCATGGATTGTAAGCAAAGAAGCATTTGAAAAATTAAAATTCCAAAGAACAGATGCAGAATTCTTAGAAGAAATTGACATAAAAAATTTAATAGGAAAAACTTGCAGAAGTCTAGCTATAAATAAAGATTTACTAATACTACCTGCTAAATTCTGCAATCCTAAGATAGGAACTGGAATAGTAACAAGTGTTCCAAGTGATGCCCCATATGATTACATAGGTTTATTAGAATTACAAAAAAATAAAGAATGGTCTAGAAAATATCACTATAATTATGAAGCAGTAAAGAATATAGCTATTATTCCTATAATTAAAATTAAACAATATGGAGAATTAACAGCAATAGAAATTTCCAAGAAGCTTAAAATTAATTCTATTGATGATATAGATAAATTAGAACATGCAACTAAAGAAGTTTATAGACTTGGTTATCATATAGGGATAATGAATGAAAACTGTGGTAAATATGTAGGAATGAAAGTAAATGAAGCTAAAGAATTAGTTAAAAAAGATTTAATGCAGCTTGGTAAAATTGATGTAATGCAGGATTTAAGTGAAGAAGTAATTTGTAGATGTGGTCTAAATATAATAATTAAGAAAATTGATGATCAGTGGTTTATTAAGTATAGTGATAAGTCCTTAAAAGACAAAACTAAAAAACACACTAAAAAAATGTTAATTTTACCTTCAGAATATCATAATAACATTAATACAATTATAGATTGGTTTGATGATAGGGCTTGTGCAAGATTAGGAAATTGGTTAGGTACTAAATTACCATTTGATACAAAATGGACAATTGAGCCTATTTCAGATTCTACTTTATACCCAATTTATTATTTAATTTCTAAATATATAAATGAAGGTAAATTAAAACCAGAAGATTTAACAGAAGGTTTCTTTGATCATGTTTTTTTAGGTAAAGGAAAAACAAAAGTTAGTAAAAAAATATTAAATGAAATTAGAGATGATTTTGAGTATTGGTATCCTCTTGATATTAATTTAGGAGGAAAAGAACATCAAACAGTTCATTTCCCAGTATTTTTAATGAACCATGTAGCTATTTTAGATGATAAATACTGGCCAAAAGGAATATTTGTTAATTGGTGGTTAACTGGAAGTGGAGATAAAATTAGTAAAAGTAAGGGAGGAGCTGAGCCTTTAACTCAATCAATATTAAAATATTCAGTAGATGCTTTAAGACTATATTATTGCCATATAGGAAGTCCTAATATTGATATTATATGGAATAGCGAAGTTGCTTTTAAATACAAAGATACTCTAGAAAGAATTTATAATACCATATCTGCATTAATGAATATAACTAGCGCTAATAAAAAACCTATAGATGAATGGTTATTATCAGAATTAAATTCTAAACTTGAAAAAATAAATACTTCACTAGAAAATTTTGATTTAAGAAATAGTGCAGACTTAATTTATTTTGCTTTACATAATGATATAAGATGGTATTTAAGAAGAAATGGAATCAATAAAGATGTAATAAGAGAATTCTTAGATGTATGGGTTAAATTAATGGGTTTAATTACCCCACATTTAGCAGAAGAAATTAATTTTATTTATGGAGGTAAATCTTTATTAGCTGTATCTAAATGGCCTATTCTTGATAAGAAAAAAATTATGCATACAAATGAATATTACATAAAACAAATTTTAGATGATATTAATTACATAATAAATTATAGAAAAATTACACCTAAAAAGATTACTTTAATCATAGCAGAAAATTGGAAGTATAATTTATTTAATAATATCAAAAAAGAATTTGGAAAACATAGAAATGTAAATGAAATCATAAAAAAGGTTATGGATAAAGATCATAAAAAAGAAGTTTCAGACATAGTAATAAAAGTTATGAAGGATAAGAATATGCTTAATTTCATTGAATCCCAGGAAAAAGAATTTGAGTTAATTAATCAAAATAAAGAGTTCTATGAAAAAGAATTTAAATCTAGCGTTCTTATAGTAAAAGCAGATAAAATCAATTTAGACAAGAAAAAACAAGCATATCCAGGAAAAGTTGCTATAATCATAGAATAAAATGATAAATTATAACATCCTACAAGAAATTTATAATAAAAGTTCGGAGTTCCCAGGGCATCTAAATAAAGAGATTAATGATGGTATATCTAAAAAATATCTTGGGTTAGGGTGGGATAAAGAGGTAATAGATAATATAGTAACTGATTCTTTAGAATTAAAACAGAGTCGTGCATTAGAGAATATTGCTCTTAGAATTAAAGAACAATTTGAAAAATCTGGAATTTTAGATAATCCATTAGTGTTAGACTATATAAAAGAAAATAATGTTGATATAAAAACAATAAATTTGTATAAAATATATTCGCCTTTATCTAATGGTTATAAAGTAAGGGCTTCTTGTATAAATCAAAACTCTGATTTTGATGATGAGTACTACTTGGATGAGTTTCCTTTAGCAAATAAAGTAGTGACATTAAATAAAAAAAGCATGGTTCTTTTAAGGTTAGAATTTATTAAAAAAGAGTACATTACTTCGTTAGAGAGTATAGCATTTAAATATGACGAACAATGGAAGAGAAATATTGGAATTGATATTAATTTTAAAAGAATATCGGATTTGTGGAGTGATTTTGTAATTATACCAATATTAACAACAATTAAAAACAAAACTAGCTTTAACATGGATATTTGTTCAACTAGTTTAGAACATTTCAGAAAATCATTAGCAACATTACCAATAGATGAGCTTAATAATGAAGAAAAGCAGTTAATTTATAAAATAGGTAATACCATAATTACTTTAGATAGTTTTATTTGTAGTGATTATTATGAAAAAAAGTAGTATTTTATTATGGTTATTAGTATATGTTTATGCTATTTTAATATTCTATTTTTCTTCTTTGAGCATATTACCTAAGTCTATATCAGTAATACCAGATTATATTGGCCATTTCATTCAATATTTAGGATTTAGTTTTCTAGTTTTTTTAGCCATAAAAAATACAGAATTACTCAATAAAAAGATAATAATAAACACAATAATTTTTGTAGCTTTATTTGCTTTATCTGATGAAATACACCAAAGTTTTGTTGCAGAAAGATTTTTTGAGGTGAAAGATTTATTTATCGATTTTATAGCTCTAATTCCTATTATTTCTACGAAAGACCTATTCAAAGGTTAATTTTATATAGTTTTTTATTAATTTAAATATCAATGGCAGAAGCCTTTCCAAAAACAGAAAAAATATGGATGGACGGAAAGTTTGTAAACTGGGATGAAGCTAAAGTTCATGTTTTATCTCATTCTTTACACTATGGAAGTTCTATTTTTGAGGGTATAAGATGTTATAATACTATAAAAGGACCTGCTGTTTTTAGATTAGATGAGCATATAGACAGATTAGTTAAATCATGTAAAATTTTTATGATAGATTTGCCTTATTCCCATAAAGAACTTGTTAATGTAGTAAAAGAAACTATAAAAATAAATAAAGTAAAAGAATGTTATATAAGACCATTAATATTTAGAGGATATGGAAGTATGGGTCTTAATCCTTTACATAGCCCAGTTAACTTAATGATTGCTGTTTGGCCATGGTCAAGTTATCTAGGAAAAGATGGAGTAGAAAAAGGAATAAGAGCCAAAATCTCAAGTTTCTCAAGACTAAATCCAAATACAATGTTTACTAAAGCTAAAATCGCAGGAAACTATGTAAATTCAGCTTTAGCTAAAATGGAAGCTATAAAAGAAGGATATCATGAAGCAATAATGCTTAATCCAGATGGTTATGTAGCAGAGGGACCAGGAGAAAATATATTCATAGTAAGAAATAATGTTTTAGTTACTCCTCCTGTAAATTATGTTTTATCTGGAATTACTCGAGAAAGTGTAATACAAATTGCTTTAGATAATAAAATTAAAATTAAAGAACAAAAATTTACTAGGGATGAAGTTTATATTGCTGATGAAGTGTTTTTTACAGGAACAGCAGCTGAAATTACTCCTATAGTGGAAGTAGATCATAGAGGAATAGGGAATGGTAAACCAGGTGAAATTACTAAAATGTTGCAGAAAAAGTTCTTTGATGTTGTTCATGGTAAAGATAAAAAATATTATAAATGGCTTTCTTTTGTATAACTTCAATTTAGTTTGTAGTTATAGAATAATTTATAAACAAGATTTTCTAATTATAATTAGTGATTTAAAATGAAAAAAATATTATTAATTTTAATCTCAATGTTTTTAGCAATTGGATTAATATCGAATGTAAATGCAACTACTTTTATTTCAGAATGCCAAGATGAAAATTATTTGTTTAATAATTCTGAGTTAGTTATTATAGGTACTGTTTCTGATATAGTAGAAAGTGGCAAATATGTAATAATAGACATTAGTAAATATACTAAAGGTAGTTATGAAAAACAAATTAAAATTAGAAATTATAATTATGAACCTACAGGACCTTTTATCCCAGGATTTCCTACTTATTCTACAGGAGAAAAAGTGAAATTATATTTGTACAAAGACTCTGAAGGAGATTATGATGTAATGTGTGGTGAATTTGGTAAAAAAAGTTTAGAACCAGGTCCAGTTACTCCTGAAGATGTTGAAAGAGAAAAAGGTAGTAAAGGAAGTGGTGGTGCAGAAGAAGTAAAAATAATGCCTGATACAGCTTCAGAAAGAGCAATAGAAATAGCTAAGATGCATTATGAAAGTGTAGAATTAAAAGACACTGGTAAACATGTTTTTTATGAAGTTAAAGGAAATAAAGATGCTAAATTATTTGGTTTTATTCCAATAAAGATGAAAATTATAGTTTTAGTAGATGCACAAAATGGAGATGTATTAGAAATTAGTAAACCTGGATGGAGTTTTCTAGCTAAATCATCTTAATATGAAAAATAAAGAAACATTTGTGTTAGTAAGTCTAGAAGAAGAAAAAAGTAAAAAATTAGCACAAGTAATAAGTAATACAACCTCAAGGAAAATATTAGATTATTTAAGTGAAAAAGATGCTTCTCAAGGAGATATAGCAAAAGCATTAAACTTACCTCTAAGTACTGTTGATTATAATATTAAACTACTTAAAGAAAATGATTTAATTATAGCTAAAGATTTTTTATGGAGTGAAAAAGGAAAGAAAATTGAAATTTATACTATAGCAAAGAAATTAATTGTTATTGCCCCTAAAGGTGTAAAAAATGTAAAAAATACTTTAAAAGAAATTTTACCTTTAACCTTATTTTCTTTAATAGCTTCTGGAATAATTTATTTATTTACACAAAGAAAAGAAGTATTTACAGAATCTGCTTTAAAACAAACAGCAGTACAAGAAGGTGCTCAAGTTGCTACAATTGCTTCTGAATTAGTTCCACAAACTACAACTATGGTACAACCTTATTATTTATGGTTTTTATTTGGTGCTTTATTTGTAATCTTCATTTATTTATTTTGGAAAATTTTAAAAAGTAAAGAATAATCACATTGCTATGAAAAAACTATATTTAGTGGTTTTTATCGTAAGTTTAATCTTTATTAGTTCCTGTTCTCGGAATATATTTGATGGTGTGGATAAAGAATGTAAAGGTAGTATTTGTATAATTGATAAATTAAGTTGTAATAAAGATTTAGATTGTAGTTGTGGAAGAGACACAGAAACAAATGACTGCGCTTATGGGAATAAAAAATATATAAACAAAAGTGAACAATGTCCTGATTTTTGTAATGGTATAACAAATAATTTAGAAGTTAAATGCATAGATAATAAATGTAAACAAGTTCAAAAACAAATTTCTATAGAAGAATGTAGTTCTAATAATGATTGTACTACTGGTGGATGTTCAGGACAGTTATGTGGTAAAAGAGGAGAAGTAGAAAATTTAGTAACTACATGTGAATATTTGCCCATATATGATTGTTACAGAAAAACAAGTTGCGGTTGTGTAAATGGTAAATGTTCATGGTTAGAAACTCCAGAGTATATTTCTTGTGTAACTGAAATAGAAAAATAAAAAACTTAATAAATAAGCTATAGTTCTAAACTAATGAATGTATAAGGTCTTTTCAGATTTAGAAGAGTTCAAAAAAGAGGTAGAAAAGTTAGATCTTAAATTAGATGTAGATATAATTCTAAGCTTAGATTTAATTTTCTTTCATCAGTATGAAGAATACATAGTGATTAATATTAGAGATTACTCTATAAATCCAAATAATTTTTTAATTCTCTCTAAAAATAAAAATTTAGTCTATACTTCTAAGTATATTAATCATAAAATATCTTCTGAGTATAAAAGAATAATAAATAAACAATATGCAGAAAGTACAGTTTTACTTCTTACTATGCTTAAATATATTTTAACGAATTACTCAAGTGAATTTGAAAGAATAAAAAGTGAAATAAATCTTGTTGATGTAAATTTAAATTTAAACAAAGTCGAAGAACTTGGATTAAGACTAAGAAAGTTAACTGATAGAGTAGAAGATTTACTTGAAATCATAATAAAATTAAAAGAACGTGATATAAAAGAGTTTAATATTGATTTAATAGAATATGATTATGATATTTTAGTTACAGAATCAAGATATTGGTTAGAACGCTCTAGAAGTCATATTTATCACATATCAAGTTTAAGAACTAAATGTGATATGAAAAGTACTTCTGAATTAAATGAAACCATGAAGAAATTAACTATAATCATGACTTTTTTGATGATTGCTAATATCATTGTAAATATCCCTGGTACAATTGGAGCTATATTTGGAATTCCTGCTTTATCTGATGAGTATTTTAAATACAGACCTCATTTTTTAGTCTGGAGTTTAATAACATTAACTGTTTTATCTATATATCTTGGATGGGCATACTGGAGAAGTCTAAAATTAAGAGCATAAAATTACTTGTTAATTAGAGAATCAAGGCTATCTGAATATTTTATTTTACTGTTCTCCACATTAAATTTTTTAAAACATAAATTATTTCCATCAAATTCTACTAATCTATGTTCATAAAATCCTGTTGTTGGATTTTTAAAACTAAAAACAGATTCGTATTTACCATCATTGTTTACATCATGATAATAAAAAGCTTCATTAATAGATTTTACATTAGGAATCGCTTTAGAAGATAAATTATTTTTTATTTCATTATTATTAATTGTAGCATAAATAAAAGCCCCTGAATAAAACATTAAACCTGCTATAACAACTGCTTTTACAAGGCCATCTCCTGACCCATAACTACTTGTCATAAATTAAGCAATTATACTAAAATTTATAAATTTATCTAAGAATTAACCAAGTAATTCAATTTCTATATTCACATCATCAGGAATAGGAACTCTCATTACTAATCTTAAAGTTCTTTCATCTACACCCAAATCAATCAATCTTTTATGAATTCTCATCTCAAATCTATCAAAACTAGCTTTTCCTTCCCCATCTGGACTTTGCCTTGTAGTTATTTTTAATTTCTTCGTAGGTAAAGGAACAGGACCTTTCATAGATACCCCTGTTTTATCTACTATTTCCTTAATTGCTTTACATACCTGATTAACTTTACTTATATCAGGACTTGCCAAACTTATACGTGCTCTTTGCATAAATTTTTAAAAAGAAATTAATTTATAAATGTTACTATATTTGTTATTAACATAATATGGTATAATCCTTTTACTTGGTTTAAAAAAGATAAAAACATTAATGTAATAAACGAACTTACACTATATTGTGATAATCCTCAATGTAAAAGTGAAATCTTAAATGAAAAATTAGCATACGATAAAGAAAATAATGAATTCTATCATGATGAAAATTGTGCCGGAATTGGAATTATATATAGAGCATTTATTTCAAAAAAATCTATTATTGGAGATATAGAATACATAACTAGGGATGAAGCAATTAATATTCAAAAAAATATTCAAAAAGAAGCAAATAATATAAAGAATCAATTAGAAGATATATTAAAAAAATAATCCTATAAAGGTTTTTTAACTAAATCAATACACATTCCAGCAGCTACTGTTGATCCTGCATCTCTTACTGCAAATCTAGCCATATGTGGAATATCTTTTTGTTTTTCTATAACTAATGGTTGAGTAGGTTTTATCTTAACTATAGCTACATCACCATTCTTTAACATATCGGGATGATCTTGTATTGTTTCACCAGTAGCTGGATTTATTTTCTTAACTAATTCAGTAAATTGACAAGCAACTTGTGCTGTATGAATATGAAATACTGGTGTATATCCTTTAGTTATAACCGTAGGATGATTTAAAACAACGATTTGAGCTGTAAATTCACTTGCTACAGTAGGTACATTATCAAGATGGCCTAAAACATCTCCACGAGCAATATCTTTTTTACTTATACCTCTTACATTAAATCCAACATTATCACCTGGTTCAGCTTCTTCCATTTGTTCATGATGCATTTCTATAGTCTTAACTTCTCCCTGAATACCCTTACCTTCTCTAGCAGGAACTATAATAACCTTATCATTTACTTTCATTACTCCTGTTTCTACTCTACCAACTGGAACTGTACCTATACCTTGAATATTATAAACATCTTGTATAGGCAATCTTAATGGTAAGTGTCTTGGTTTTTCAGGTGGACTAAACAAATCTAATTGTTCTAGTAAAGTTGGTCCAGTATACCATGTCATATTACTAGATTTCTTTGCAATATTATCTCCATTATATGAGCTAGCTGGTATGAAATTAATTTTACTTACATCATAACCAACTGTTTTTAATAAATCTTGAACTTGTTTTTTTACATTATCAAACTTACCTTGATCAAATTTAAGAACATCCATTTTATTAACTAAAACAGCTAATTGACCAATTCCAAAAGTTTTACATAAAAATACGTGCTCTTTAGTTTGAGCCATAACACCATCTGGAGCTGCTACAACTAAAATACCAACGTCTGCTTGACTAGCTCCAGTAATCATGTTTTTAATAAAATCTCTGTGACCAGGAGCATCAATAACAGTATATTCATATTTTTTACTATCAAATTTTCTATGAGCTAAATCTATAGTTAAACCTCTTTCACGCTCTTCCTTTAATTGATCCATAACAAAAGCAAACTCAAATCCAGCTTTTCCTACTTTTTGAGCCTCTTCTTTTAATTTTCTTAATGTAGCCTCATCTATATTACCAGAATCATACATTAATCTACCTACTGTAGTACTTTTTCCATGGTCTACGTGACCTACGAATACTATGTTAATATGTGGTTTTTGTTTTGCCATTTTAAGCATGAACCCCCTTATTTAATTTGTAAAAATTGTCTTATTAAACTATTTATAAAGTTTTTGGTTTTTCATCTCTACTTTTCATCATAGTTTCTAAAGGTTTATTAATCTCTAAAATCTCAATTAATTTTTTTGTAGCTTTATTATAATTATGTTTTTCGCTATCGTTATTAGTTGTTATATATAATAATAAACCTTTTTCTGCTTTTTTTATTTCTGTACCATAACTAAATACTTTTCCTATATGAAAATTTATATTATCTACAGGGTTTCCAGAAGGACTTTTGTAACTTAAAACATAAGGACTGTTATCATTATTACTAATTCTATTAATTAAATCATCATAAACATTAGTCCATTTGTGAACATCCATTATTCCAAATTTAATTAGCTTATAGTCATTATTCTCTTGAAACCATTTTAAGATTTTAACAACATCCTCTATGCTTCTATTAGTTTTCTTAACTCTATCAAATTCAATAATCATATTTCACTATCATATTTAGGTGCTGTTCTCTTTTTCGGGTATTTATTTATATCACCTGTATTATAAGTACCAAAGCCTAATATATTCATAGTTTGAATATAAACTTTCTCTGCTCTTCCAACCCTCATATCCTTATCTGTAGGTATTTCTTCTACTTCTGATTCTAATTTAGATATTAATTTGTCAGATTTTTTATTAGCCATTTTAATTTTACCCCCTGTTAAAAAGCTTTACAATATGTGTAAATCTGGTATTTATAAATCTTTCGGTTTATACTACTTAAAAGTAACACTAATTAAACAATTACATTTAAATCTGTCCTTAATCCTTTTCTTTGTCTAATTTGTAATATAATTTTTTTCTGTAATTCTTCAGGAATCTTCTCGAAAACTTGGTCTACCATAAAGAATGAAGCTCTTCCTTCAGTTGCTGATCTTAAATCAGAAGTCATTCCAAATATTTCAGCAACAGGCATTTTAGCTTTAATAGTAATATGCTCCATCTCTTGATCCATACTAATTAATTGTCCTCTTTTATTTTGGACTAATTTAGAAATTTCTCCTATATATTGTGAAGGTGCTTCTATTTGTAATACTTGATATGGCTCGAACATTACAGCATCAGCATTAATCATAGCTTCTTTAATAGCTTCTCTTACAGCAGGCATTATTTGAGCTGGTCCTCTATGAATAGCATCTTCATGTAATTTACAATCAGTTAATCTTACCTTAATTTTCATTCCAGGTTCTCTAGCTAAAGGACCTTCATTCATTACTTCATCAAAAGCATCCATAACCATTTCTATAATTTCTCCTATATGAACTATTCCTCTAGTATCATCTAATAAAACATTTCTACGATAAATAGAACTATAATTTCTTGCTTCTTTACCTTCTACGCCTAGTTCTTCTAACTTCTTCCATAAAGCTTGATCTTTTTTCTTAATTCTCATTTCAGAAATATCACCAGATTTAACAGATTCATAAACAGAATCTTCTAAAGGCTCAACAGTAAAATAAAGTTTATTGTGTTTATTAGGACTTTTACCCTCAACTTCAATGCTTTTTTTACGTATAGTTTCACGATAAACTACTAATGGTTTACCAGTTTGTACATCTAATTTTTTTTCTGTCTTAATTCTATTTTCTATGATTTCTAAATGTAGCTCACCCATTCCTGATATTAAATTCTCCCCAGTTTCTTCATTAATCTCAATTTTAATAGTAGGATCTTCTTTACCAACTTGTCTTAAAACCTCTACTAATCTTGGTAAATCACTAGATTTTTTTGCTTCTATGCTTTTAGTTACTACAGGTTCAAATATGTGTTTAATTTCTTCAAATGGTTCTATGGGTTTACTAGAAACAGTTTCCCCTACATAAGTATCCTTTAAACCAACTAAACCAATTACATTACCAGCAGGAACATTATCTACATTAATTCTTTGAGCTCCCTTGTAAATAGAAATTTGCTGCAATCTTACTTGTTTTTTAGCCATATTAAGAAAAACTTCTTGTCCTTGTGCTATAGTTCCTGAAAATAAACGGCCAGCCGCAATTTCCCCAGCATGTTTATCTATAACAATTTTAGTTACTACAAATACTACTGGTCCTTTAGGATCACAATTTAATAAAGCTCTTCCTTCTTCACTATCAAGGTCACCATGCCATATTCTTAGAATTCTATATTTTTGTGCTTCTTTAGGATTAGGATGATGTTTTATAACCATACTTAGAGCAACTTTATGTAAAGGCGCTTTTTTAGCTAATTCATTATAGTTATCATTATTATATGCATCTATGACATCTTTAAATGTAAGACCTGTTCTTTTCATATAATCTAAACTTAATGCCCATTTATGAAAAGCAGACCCAAATGAAACACTTCCTTTTTGTACACTTACTTGCCAAATTTCTTTAAATTCTTCAGGTGCTATTCTTGCTATTAATCTATTAACATGATCAATTACTTTTACAAATCTATCCTGCATTTTTTCAGGTGTTAACTTAACTTCTCTAATTAATCTATCTACCTTATTTATGAATAATATTGGTTTAACTCTTTCTTTTAATGCTTGTCTTAATACAGTTTCAGTTTGAGGCATAACTCCTTCTACTGCATCTACTAAAATAATGGCTCCATCAATAGCTCTCATTGCTCTTGTTACATCCCCACCAAAATCAACATGTCCAGGAGTATCTATTAAATTTATTAGATATTCTTCTTTGTCTAATTGATGTATCATAGAAACATTAGCTGCATCTATTGTAATTCCTCTTTGTTGTTCATCTT
>CAYHUM010000019.1:0-14155 GCA_964359945.1 Candidatus Woesearchaeota archaeon
CTTTATTTGCTAAAGTAAGAGTAGAAAATCTTGGGGATAGAAAAGAAGAAGACATAAAAGTTACTGTGTCTATTCCAGAACTTGGATTAAGCACAAGAACTTACATTGATGAATTAGTTAATAAAGAAAATAACAATAATGATGATGATGAAGAAACATCTGCATCAACAGAAGATTTATTCTTAAGAATTCCTGAAAATGTAAAATCAGGAGTTTATGATGTAAGAGTTAGCTTAGAATTTAATAGAGGATTCAATACCCTATCTAAAACATATAAGTTAAATGTTTTAGGTGCTGTTCCTACCACATTACCAGAAATGACTACTGTTACTGTAGATAGTACAAGTAAAGAAGTAATGCAAGGTAAAGGTGTAGTTTATAAGATTAGTATTGCTAACTTAGGAACTACAGCAAGACAATATAGCTTAGATGTTTCTGGAATATCTGATTGGGGTACATTTAGAGTAGATCCTAGTTCAGTTATAGTACAACCAACTCAAACTTCTGAAATGTTTGTATTTGTTACAGCAAGAGAAACAGCTCAAGCAGGAAGTAATTTATTTACTGTAAGAGTTAATTCAAATGGTAACGTAGTAAAAACATTAAACTTAGAAGCAGATGTTAAGAGTGCTGCTCCAGCTACAAGCCAATTTGACAACTTAAAACGTGGACTGGAAATTGGATTTATAGTATTATTAATCATATTAGTAATACTAGGATTAATCTTAGCTATAACTAGAATGAGAAAACCTGAAGAAAGAAGAGAAGAGATGACTTCAGAAGGACAAACTTATTACTAATTTTCTTTTTCTATTTTTTATTTTTATTTAACCGAAAATTATATATATTATCCATGTTTTTAATTTATAGAACTTTATTATGAAAAATAATGGTGATGATATGAATAAAAGAGAGGTAAACATAGCTTCTTTAATTGCATTTTTATTTTTAATTACTTTAGTGGTTGGTTTAACTTATCAAAATAATATTACAGGAAGACCTGTTGAAGGTGAACCACCTCCTAGTGAAGGTGAAGGTGGCGGTGGATGCACTTATAGTGCTCAGTGTGAAGATAACGATCCATGTACTATAGATGGTTGTCTACCCACAGGAGTATGCTCACATTCTCCTTTAGAAAATTGTTGTGGTAATAATCAATGTGAATCTAATTATGGTGAGAATTGTGGTAATTGTAATGATTGTGCATGTTCATCAGGATATGTTTGTAGTAATAATGCATGTGTTATTATTAATGCATGTTCAGATGGTACTGCTTATAATACTTGTTCTACAACTAAACCAAAATATTGTAGTAGTGGAAGTTTAATAAATAAATGTTCAAGTTGCGGATGTCCTAGTGGTCAAACTTGTCAAGCAGATGGTTCATGTATACAAACTTGTTCAGATGGTACTTTGTATAGCCAATGTAGTACAACAAAGCCAAAATATTGCAGTTCTGGAACTTTAATAAATAAATGTTCTACATGTGGATGTACTTCTGGATATATATGTGTAAATGATGCATGTACAATAGATCAATCACAAAGTGTTTGTTCAGATGGTACTTCAAATAATCAATGTAGTTTTACTAAACCAAAATATTGTGATAATGGTAATTTAGTAAATAAATGTTCTGCTTGTGGATGTCCAAGTGGTTATAGTTGTCAAGCAGATGGTTCATGTGTACAAACTTGTTCAGATGGTACTTTATACAATTCTTGTTCTAGTACTAAACCAAAGTATTGTAGTTCTGGAACTTTAATAAATAACTGTCAAACTTGCAGTTGCGCTGATATAACTAAAGAATATTGTAAATCAGATGGTACTTGCGCATTAAAATGTGGCAATGGGCAAATTGATTCAGGCGAAGAATGTGATGGGACTAATTTAAATAGCCAAACTTGTATATCTTTAAATAAAGGTTACACAAGTGGAACATTAAGCTGTAATTCATTATGTGCATTTGATACAAGTAAATGTGTTTCAACACAAAAATGTTCAGATGGTACTTTATATGGACAATGTAATACTGTAACTAAGGAGTATTGTGATAATGGTCAATTGAAAAAGAATTGTGAGCAATGTGGTTATACTTGTCCAAGTGGTTATAGTTGTCAAGCAGATGGTTCATGTGTAAAAATCATAAGTCAAGGAACTACAGGACCAACAGGATCACAAGACTTAAAAGTTTCAGATGAAGGTATGGAAATTTCTAAAGAAACAACTCATCCAAGCACTTTACCTTCAAGTAAAATTCCAATTAAACTAGATTCATGTTCAGATGGTACTTTTTATGGAAGTTGTTCTTTAAATAAACCTCAATATTGTGATAATGGTAATTTAGTGGATAGATGTTATTTTTGCGGATGTCTTTCTGGATATTGTAAAATAGATGGTAGTTGTAAATCCTATGATGAAATAAGTGCAGATTTACAAGTTCAAACTTCAAAGAATTCTTATAGGTTAAATGATGAAGTTCTATTAAGTAAAGAAAATGTTTTAGTTACAATAAATAAAGTACTTGGAATAGCTCCTTCACAAGAATCAGGAAAATCAGTAATAGTAAATCAAGGAGAAACTGAAATAGAAGGTTATTTAGTAATTAAAATACAAAAACAAGTTGATAAAGGATGGATTAATTACAGAATTATTAATAAAGACAGAAGATTAAGAATAATAGAACCTTCTCAAACTATAGATGTAGAACAAATATGGAATGAAAATGGTGGTTTTAAACCAACTGAACAAGGTAATTATAGAGTTTATATTGGATTATTTGATATAAATGGAAGAATAATAAAAACTAATGAAGGTTATTTAAGTAGTGTAATAAAGTTTAAGGTTGCTTAATTCTAATTTTTATAATATATACTTAAAAATAGAAAAATATATATACTAATTATATCTCTCATTTAGTAATAAAAAGGAGATTTCAACTATGAGTGATAAAAAAAAGGTACTGTTTATAAGTTTAATTTTAATTTTATTAACTACTATAGTTTTAGCTCAAGATTTTACATTTATAAGTGAGAGTGCTCCTCCAAGTTTATGTCAAGGTTCTATTGGTGTATTTACTGATGTAGTTGAAAATACAGGTACAAAGGATTTAGAATTTACTATTAATAATGCAGATATTGCTTCTAGTTTTTCTGTTACTGTTCCTAATGGATTTGTTTTAACTCCTGGATCGAAAAAAATAATTTATACTTATGTAAGTCCAAGAAGTACTACTAAAGTAGGGGATTATAATTTAGAAGTAAAAGCTAGTAGTTCTGGAGAAACTGAAACTTTAAAACATGTAGCAAGTGTAAAAGATTGTTATGGTTTTGAAATTATAGCTTCTGAGCCTGAAAAAAGTGTTTGTCCATGTGAAACTCAAAAATTTGATTTTATTTTAAGAAATTTAGGTGATTTTAGTGAAAATTACATTTTAAGTGTAGAGGGACAAGCTCAAGATTGGGTTACTTTAAGTGAGACAGAAGTTACTTTAAATGCTAAGGATAGTAAAACAATTTTTGCTTATATAAATGCTGATTGTAGTGCTCTTGGAAATTATGAATTTTCTGTAATAGCCAAACCAAAAACAAATTCAAGAACAAGTTCGGGAAAAGCTACTGTTAGAGTTGAACCTTGTTTTAATTATGATGTTAGTACTACTAGAGATTTTGTAAGTTTTTGTGAGCATTCAAGTGAAAGAATTCCTATACAAATAGAAAATTAAGGAACTACAATTAATGTATATAATTTACAAATTGATGGTCCTTCCTGGGCTTTCTTAGAAAATAATAAAGTTGAAGTAAGATCAGGAGAAAGTAGCACAGTAAATTTAATTTTAAGTCCTGATTATGGTATACAAGGTGATTATGATATTGCATTTAAAGCAATAGGTGATAAAGGAAAACTTGAACAAACTAATTTATTTAAAGCAAGTGTTAAAAAATGCCATTCTGTTTTATTAGACATAGTTAAGGAATCCGATAGAACTTGTAATGCTTTAACTACAAATTATGAAGTTATGGTCAAGAATACAGGAGAATTTGAAAAAGATTTAAGATTAGAAGTTTCAGGAGTAAATTGGGCTAAATTTGATAGAGATTCAATAACACTAAATTCAGGAGAAGAAGAAAAAGTTAACTTAGTTATAAGTCCTAATATAGATACAGAAACAGGAGAATATACAATAGATACTAAAGTTATTGCCATAGATGAAAGTAAAGCTTCTAGTGAAGATTCTATTGTAATAAGTACAACTACAAGAGAAGAATGTTACAAGCCCGAAATAGGCATTAAGGATAAAACAGTAATTGTTAATTATGACGGTTCTGCTGTTGTTCCTGTAATCATAGAAAATAAAGGAAGTTATAAAGCTAGTTATAATGTTGATGTTACTGGAACAGCTTCAAACTTTTTAAAATTAAATCCAGGTGTAATTACAGTTGATCCTGGAAGAGCTGAAATTGTTTATTTATACATCGCTCCTAGTGGACAAGTTAAAAATGGTAATTATGTAGCTAGTATTTCTGTAAGACTTGGAGATAGCACAATTTTAGATTCTGATACTATAGATATTAGTGTTTCTGAAAGTAAAGTTCCTGCTGAAGAAGTTATGGAAGAAGAGGAAGAAATACCTACTGCAGAAAGAGTAAGTGTATGGCAGCGTATTAAAAATTGGTTTAGTAATTTATTTGCACCTATTCCATCTAATATTACTGAAGCTCCTGAATTTAATATTACAGAAGAGATTCCTATTGAGCCTACTGAAGAAGTAATGGAAGAAGAAAATGTTACAGAAGAGGTTATTGAAGAGGAAATCCCTGAAGAAAATGTTACCATAGTTCCTGAAGAAGTTACTGTAGAAGAACCTAAAGAATTATTTACTGAGAGTGAAGTAGAAACAGTAAATGCAAATACAAATGACGAATTTACTTTTATTGTAAATGAAGAAGAACATAAAGTTACTATTAAAAGTATAAGTGAAAATGAGGTTCAAATTGTTGTTGAAAGTGATCCTGTTATTGCTAATTTTAAGCCTAATGAAACTAAACAAATTGATGTTGATGGCGACGGTAAAAATGATTTAGAGGTAACTGTAGAAAGAATCGATCCTAACACAGGGCAAGCTACTTTAACTTATAAAAAATTAGGTGAGGTAATGGAAGAAACTACAGAAGAAGTTCCTTTAGAAAATATAAGTATAATTGAAGGGAATGTTACTGTTGGAGTTACTGGAGCTCAACAAGGATTCTTTAGTTTATATAAATGGTATATAATAATAGGATTAATTATTGCTGTTTTAATAGTTGTATTTATTAGTACTAAAGCTTATAAAAAAGTAATTGAATTCTTTGAAGAAGAAGTAGAAGAACCTAAGAAAAAAAGAAGAAATAAAAAGAAAGAAGAAAAAGAAGTTTCTGAAGAAGAAGAGGAATGGAGTTAAATTGTTTATTAAAAAAGTCCTTAAACTTTTAAACTTAAAACTTTAGAAATGCTATTTTGCATAGAAACACCATAAATATGATCTGCTTCTGAAACTAAAGCATCATTATGTGTAATAACTATATATTGTGCATTCTTAGAATATTTATCTATTAATTTTGAAAGTAATTCTGAATTTTGTTTATCTAGAGCAGCATCAACTTCATCTAATAAATAAAATGAAGCTGGTTGATATTCTTGTATGGCAAATATAAATCCTAATGCAGCAAGAGTTTTTTCACCACCACTTAAACTTTTTATATCAAGGAATTTATTTCCAGTTATTCTTACTGAAATATCCACTCCACTATTTAAAGGATCTTCTTGATTTTCTATTTCTAAATAAGCTTCTCCTTTTGTAGATAGACTGCTAAAGATTTTTTTAAAGTTATTATTAAGTTCATCAAATGTTTTCATGAATACTTCTTTTTTCTTTAATTCAACTTCAGATATTAAATTAACAATATCATCTTTTTCTACAGCTAATTTAGTTTTTTTCTCAACTAATTCATTATAATCTTTTTCTAATTGTTCATAAATTTCTAGGGCTCTTAAATTTACATTACCTAAGTTTTGCATTAATTTTTCAAACTCTTTTAATTCTAATTGTAGTTCATTTGCAGAAATATTTTTTCTTATTTTAGCATCTATAAATTCTTCAAAAGATTTATTTAGAGCTTCTAGTTCTGCTATTACTTTTGCTCTATCAATATTAATTTCATTGACTTTATCACTTAAGAATTTAGTTCTTTCATCTTCTTTACTAAGAATTATTTCTTTTTGTGTTATTTCTTCTTGTAGTTTATTTCTTTTTACTGATAATGCTTTAAAACTACCATAGAATTCTTTTTCTTTAACCTCACCTATTTTTAATTCATTATTTTTATTTTTAATCATTTCTAGGAGATTATTAAGTTCATTTTTGAATGCTTCTCTTTCTTTATCACTATCTTTTATTATTTTATTTATTTTTTCTATTTCAGGTAATAATATAGAATTAATTTGAATTTCAGTTAATTTAATTTCTGATTTATTCTCAAGAATATAATGACTTATTTTTTGATATTCCTCGTCAAGAATTTTTAACTTTTTACTAATTTCAGGACTTTTTTTATCAAGAATTTTCAAGACTCTTTCCCTTTCTTTTGTTAAACCAGTTATTTCAAATTCCTTTATTTTTATTTTTTTATCAATTTCTTGTAATTTAATTTGTATTTCTTTTAATTCTTTTATTAAATCATTTTTTTCATTTTTATATGATTCAATGTCTTCTATGCTTAATGTCCTTTCAAGTTTAATTAATTCTGCTTCTATACTTGATTTTTCTTGTCTTAATTCATTAATTTTATTTTCATTTTCTGTTTTGTTTCTTTCTATTATTTTTATACCATTAGTTAAATGTTCTATATCTTTTTCTAATTGTGAAATTCTTTGAATACTTTCTTTTTCTTTAAATCCAAAAGTCTCTTTTCTTCTAAAACCTCCTACCATCGCACCACTTAATTCAAATAAATCACCATCTAAAGTAACCATTCTAAATCTATTTATACCAATTCTTCTTGCTATATCTATATTGTTAACAACTATTGTAGAACCAAATACGTAAGCAAAAATATCTTTAAATTTAGGATCAAATTTTATTAAATCAATAGCTAACCCAATAACTCCATCAACTTTAGGTAATTCTGGTAATCCTAAAGGTTTAATTCTATTTAAAGGTAAGAATGTAGCTATTCCTGTTTTAGATTCTTTAAGTAATTTTATACATTCTGCTGCAACTTCATCAGAATCAACTACTATAGATTTTAAACGAGCACCAGCAGAAACTTCAAGAGCAAGACCATATTTACTTGAAACAGCACCTAGTTCATTTATTGTTCCATATATACCTTTAATTTGATTTTTTAAACTTAGAATTTTCTTTACAGAATTATCTATATTAATAATTTCTTTAGCAGAATTACTCTTGATTTTTAATCTTGTTAGTTCTTCATTGAATTCATATAAATTACTTCTTGCTTTACCTAATTGAGCAGAAAAAGCAGAATCATTAGCCAAAGCTTTACTTAATTCAACTGTAATTTTTTTTGAGTCTTGCTGTAATTTTTTAAACGAATTTTTTTCATCGCTTTCTTTTAGACTAGTTAATTTTGATATTTTTTCTTCTATGCTTTTAAGAATATAATCTTTTTTATCTTTTTCCCTTAATAATTCGTTTTTTTCATGATGAACTTTTACTAATTCTGATCTTAAAGATTCTACTTTAGTATCAACTTCGCTTATAGAAATATTAGTTTCTTTTATTCCTAATTTATCATTTATGGATTTTATTTCATCTAATATTTTTTGTTCTTCTTTTTGCGATGAATTTATTTTATCCTGAATTTCTATTTTTTTCTTCTTAAGCTCATTTATTCTGAAGTTAACATCATTTATGCTTAATTTTAATTGTCCTTTTCTTTCATCTATCTTATTAATTTCATTCTTTACAACATCAATTCTAGAGTTTATTTTTACTAAATCTGTTTTTAGGTCTTCTATTTGTTTATGTATGACTATTTGTTCTTTTTCACCTTTTTTTTCTATTTCTAAGTTAATCTTTTTTATTTCTTCTTTTTTATTATTTATTTCATCTTTAATATTATTTATTTTATTTTGAATTTCTTCTATTTTTACAGAATGTTCTTTTAATTTATTTTCTATATCATTCTTCTTAGATTCTTTTTGAGATTTATTTAAAGATATTAATGTTGCTTTATTATCTTTTATTTTGTCTTTTAATTCATTATACTTTAAAGCTTGGTCTCTATCTTTTTTAAGTTCTTTTAAATTAGTTTCACGCTCAGTTAAAATTATTTCAACTTCTTTTAATTTTTCATCAACTTTTTCTAATTCCAATAAAGCTTTTTTCTTTTTATCTTCATAAATAGAAATTCCTGAAACCTCTTCAAGAAGTAAGCGTCTTTCTTCAGGTTTCATTTCAGTAAATCTTATTATATCCCCTTGTAAAATTATATTATGGCCATCTGGATCAATTTTAGCTAAATTTAATAAATCAATTACTTGTTGTCTTGTTCTTACTTCATCATTTATTTTATAAACAGATTGACCATTTTTCTTTAATAATCTTGTAATTTTTACTATTTTATCTTGTAAAGGAAATGTTTTCCTGGAATTATCAAAGAAAATGGAAACTTCTGCTTCTTTGGAAGGAGGATTGTTTTTACCTCCATTGTATATTAAATTAGCGGATTTTTCAGCTCTGAGGGATTTAGCGCTTGTTTTACCAAGTACAAAACATATAGAATCCGCAACATTAGATTTACCCGCTCCATTAGGACCTATAATTGAATTGAAGCCATTCCCAAATACTAATTCAGTATGTTTAGCAAAAGATTTAAAGCCACGTGCTACCACTTTTTGAATTACTGTCATATTTAAATTCTGAAGGGTTTTTGTTTATATAGTTTACTGTTCTTGAGACGATAACTTTATAAGACCATTTTTTAATAAAACTTATGATTAAAAATGGTTAAAGTAGTAGGTGCTAAATCTTATAGCGAGGAAGATATAAGTTATATAATAAAAAGTATGAAGAAAAAACCTCCGGTAGATTTAGAGCAGATTTGTAATGAATTAGGCAGATCTGATTATGGTGTTATAAAAAAAATATATGAATTAAGAGGTTATGATGGAATTAGTGATAGTATAATCTACTTTTACTCAAAACAACTTTATGATTTGCATAAGAAACCTAATAAAATGCATAAGAAACCTAGTAAAAACAATGAAAAAAAAGATTGGTATAATAATGATGAGCTTGAATACATAATTAAAAGCACTAATAAAAATCCACAACCAACATTGTATAAGATTTCTAAAACCTTAAAAAGATCTGGGATTGGAATTTATGTCAAGATGAAAGAATTAAATGAAAATGGAAAAATTGGTGATCAGAATTTAAAAAAATACACAAAACAATTTCATAAAATTAAAGCAAAGAAATATAAAAATATTAAGGTGGATGTAAAAAGTTCTTTATATGAGTTTATTAATAAAAATGTAGAAAAATACGGTGACACACCATGCAATCATGAACTTTTTAGAATAGCCTATAAAGTTATTAGAGGCACTTCAGATAATCATCAAGTTTTTAGGATATATCAACTTAAAGAAATAATAGAAAAATTATCAGTAAAACATAAAGCAATTTCAGAAAGTAACGGTTCATGTCAATATAATACACATGCTAAATACCTTGCTAATATCTTTTATGACGTAATGGTAGATTTTGGTTTTAGATATACAGCTAAAAGAGTTTCTGCTTATTTTAATTTAAGTAGAGATCCTGATGCTGGTTTAGTTTCCTATGAATCTTGAATAAATAGATTTAGCTTTTTCTTCAGTATTTGTTTTTATTAAAGTTCTATCTTTGAAGATAACTAAATTCTTAAATATTATAAAATCTTTGTTGAATATTGTTTTTTCTATTTTATTTAGGTTCTTATTTAATTCATTAAGATTTAAATTATTTTTATTATAAAACTGGAATGAGTTTGAACCACATAATTTTATAAATTCTGTTTTTTTACCATCTAAATAATCATAATTGCCATTACAAACATTACATTTATTTAATTTATTTACTTTAATCTTCATAAATTCATTTTTTGTAATATTTATATAAACTAAATTCTCTTCATATTTTTTATTTGTAAGTATTTTTATTGCTTGACTTACTTGTAAATTACCTATTAAATTTACTATAGAATTTAAAACTCCTGCTGTGTCACATGTTTCTTTAGTTATTACATTATTAAAAATACAATTAAAACAAGGTTTATTTGGAATAATGTTAAATAACATTCCTTTATCTGCTAAAACTCCTGCATAAATAAAAGGAATTTTATTTTTTAAACAATAGTCATTTATTAAAAATCTTGTTTCTAAGTTATCCGTACAGTCAAGAATTAAGTCTGAATTTTTAAGTAATTTATCTATATTTTTATAATTTAAATCAATAGCATAAGATTGGATTTTTATTTTAGAATTTATTTTCTCTAATTTCTCTTTAGCTACAATTGCTTTTAATTTATTTACATCTTTTTTATTGTATAAAATTTGTCTTTGCATATTATTTAGTTCAATAATATCACGATCTATTAAATTTAAATTTCCTATTCCTATTTTGGTTAATAATTTAGATACAACTGAACCTAAAGCCCCTAAACCTACAATAGATATCTTACTTTTTTTTATAGGTTTCATAGAGATATTATAAAAATAAGTTATTTAAATCTTATTAATATCCGCCTTTAGCAACAACAATATTCTTACTTTCTAAATATTTTATTATGTCTAAAGAAGCTTTTCCACCTTCACCAGCAGCTGTAATTATTTGTTTTTCTGTAACATCTGTAACGTCTCCAGCTGCAAAAATTCCTGGAATATTAGTTGCATTTCTTTTATCTACTATAATTTCATTCCATTTGTTTTTTTCTACCAAAGAAGCAAATTCAACATTAGGAACAAGACCAATTTCAATAAATACACCATTAACATTTATTATTTTTTCTTTACCATTTACATCTAATTTTACACTTTTCACAAATTTATCTCCAATTATTTCTTTTGTTTTTGCATTAGCAATTACAGTCATTTTTTTACTTGCTTCTATTTTTTTAATCATTTCTTGTTCACCCATTAATTTATCATTTATAGTTACAATATAAATTTTATTTGAATATTTTTCTGCAAGTAAAGCTGCATCCATAGCAGAATTCCCTCCTCCTATAATAGATACATCCATATTAGCGTAAAGCGGAGAATCACAGACCGCACAATAAGTTACCCCCTTATTGTAGAATTCTTTTTCACCGGGAATATTTAGTTTTCTTGGATTTTCTCCAGAAGCTATTAAAATGGATAAACATTCATAATTACCTTTATTAGTAATAACCTTAAAATGATTATTTAATTTTTCTATTTTATTTACTTCTTCATTATCTTTAATATTAATTTTGTAATCTTTTAGATGTTCTTTAAATTTTTCTACTAATTCAACACCATTTACTTTATGATAACCTAAATAATTTTCAACATCTGCTGATAATAAAGCTTGACCACCTATAGTTTTAGTAATAATAAGAAAATTTAGTTTTTGACGTGAAAAATAAATAGCAGCGGCCATTCCTGCTGGTCCACATCCAATAATAATGCACTCATACATCTTATTGTACTACTAATTTAGCCTCTATTTTAGGATGGTTTGCACCAAAAGGACCTTCTAAACAAGTTTTACAATAGATTTTAAAAGTTCCTTGTTTATCTGCAGTAAATTCTATTATTGTTGGATTATTTTTTTCTTCAGTTGTTACAGCTTTATTTATTCCATACTCATCTATAGTAACACCATGTTTATGACTACCAGTTCCTGATGCTGCAATAGCTTCTATTCTTACTTTATCACCTTTGTTTACTGTAATAGTATCTGGTTGATAAAAAGTATGTTCTATTACCATTGAAACTATTTTAGTTCCACCTTGAGTAGTAGTTTGTTCTGTATTTTTAGAAGTACATGCACTAATAGTTAAAATACTTAAGATAAATAACATTAATAAGACTTTTTTCATATTAACCTCCTTTAAGATGAAGTATTTAAATTTTTTTATTTTAAAGCTTTACAAATAATGTAAAATTGCTATATAAATCTTTTCTTTAACTTTATGATTATAACTTAAATCTTAGAAATAGTAAAGTGATTAATAAATGGTACAAATATGTTGGATACTATTAACCCGAGCGTTAGCGTATACTGTGGGAAGAAAATAGTGAATAATGCAATAATAATTCCACTAATTATTCCATAAAAAATTCTTCCTTTATAATTTGTAGGAGAAGTTTTAGGCTCAATAAGCATAAATGAAGCAAAAAAGTATATTGTAGAATCTAAGAACCTATTTTCAAAACCACTAAGATCATTAAAGCTTAACTTAATTAAAAATAAAACTAAGAAATAAGTAACTAAAAAAGATAATGTTAGATTAAATCTCTTAAATTTATATAAAATTAATAATGAAAGTAAAATAACTGCAATGAAATTAACAGCTCCCCACCATCCATCAGATGTCTTGAATAATAAAATAGAAATAAAAATGCCCATCATTGCAGGATTAAAAATATGATTTCTTTGCTTTATTAAATTCATCAAATAGATCCCAAAATGTTTTCCTGCAATAGCAATAAAACTAGCAAATAAAGGAACATAAAAATTTTGATTCGTGGCTAGTACTAAACCAATAAAAAATCCTGTAATAATACCGCTTTTACTTATTTTAAATGTTTTTATTTTGTAATATTTAATTATTGAGTCAAGTAATGTAGAGATTAATACAGCTATTAATACTTGAGGAACTGTATTTTTCCATCCAAAAACAATAACCCCTATTATGAAAAAAATAGATAAACTAAAAATCATTAAATTATATATATTAATTTTATTTATAATTTCTTTAATATTCATTTCTATTAATAAATTACTTCTATATTTAAATTTTCTCTTTAAAATATAACCGAAAGTAATTTAAATGAAATAATTTAAAGTTATAAAAGGGTAAAATTCTATGTTTAGTACAGTTTATGATTTAATAATTATAGGAACTGGATGTACAGGATTAGCTGCTGCTATGTATTCTGGGAGATTAAATTTAAAGACTTTAGTTATAGGAGATACAAGGGGAGGAACTATAATTTTGACTGATATTGTAGAAAATTATCCTGGGTTTAAAAAATTAACAGGAATAGAATTAAGTGAAAAACTTGAAGAGCATGCTCGTGAATATGGTATAGAAATAAAAGATGATAAGGTTATTGAGCTAAATAAAAATAATGATGTATTTGAAGTTAAAACTAATAATAAAAGATATTTAGGAAAATCAATTTTATTGGCTACTGGTTCAAGATTTAAGGAATTAAAAGTACCTGGAGAAAAGGAGTTTATGAATAAAGGGGTTCACACATGCGCACTCTGTGATGGGATATTTTATCGTGATAAAATCGTAGCTGTAATTGGTGGTTCTGATAGTGCAGCTAAAGAAGCATTATTAATGACACAATGGGCGTCTAAAGTTTATATTATTGCAAGGGGAGATAAATTAAAACCCGAGCCAATTAATATGAAAAGAGTACAAGACAATAAAAAAATAGGGATTATAACAAAAACTAATGTTACTAAAATAGAAGGTAAAGATAAAGTTGAGAAAGTAATTTTAGATAATAAATATAAAGGTAAAAATGAATTAAAATTAGATGGTGTTTTTTTAGCCATAGGTCATATTCCTTTGAGCGAATTAGCTATTAAATTAGGTGTAAAAGTTAATGAAAAAAAAGAAATTATTATAGATAGAGAAAGTAAAACTAATATTCAAGGTATGTTTGCTGCTGGTGATGTGGTAGATACTAAATTTAAACAGGCTATTACTGGAGTAGGAGAAGCTGTAGTTGCAGTTTATTCTGCTTATGAATATATAATGAAAAGTGAAATTATACCAACTTAAGGAGGAATAAAAAATGACTGAAAGAAAATTAGTACCATTAAGGTATGCATATAATAAAATAAATGGAATATCTGAACAAGTAATGACATGGCATCATGATAAACATTATGCAGGCTATGTTAATA
>CAYHUM010000020.1:0-13851 GCA_964359945.1 Candidatus Woesearchaeota archaeon
TTCGGACACAAGCTTAGCAGGCTTGCGCACTACCAGGTTATGCGACCTCGGCATAGTATAAAAAGAATTTAAATATCTTTTAAAGGTTTCTAATTATAGGGATTTCCAAAAGGTTTAAAAATACCTTATCGAGTAAATATTTCAGCGGGATGGGACAGCCTGGAGTGTCCGTTACTAGACAAACTAGCGGGATGGGCTCATATGGTTGTCTGGGTCACCCAAAGGTCGTTGGAGGTTATCATCTAACCGACGAATTCAAATCCAACTCCCGCTACTCTTTTATAAACCAGGAACTATTAAGAAAATTACTGCTATGATAATAATTAAGAAATAAATTGATTTATTCCAACTTATTATTTTTTTACCATCAAATTCCCATATTGGAATCATATTAAATAAAGCAAGCCATGTATTAATTCTGTAACCATAAACTGCTAATAATTTAATAAAACCAGTAGAAAAAATTATTACGATAAAAAATAAAACAGCTAAAATCAAATTTGTTATTGGACCAGCGGCTGCTATTTTTCCATATCTCTCCTTATTTATTCTTCTTGATGCTATCATAGTTGCACCAGGAGCAGCTAATATAAATCCAAAAAAACTTGTAATAATAGCAATCAACAACATTAAATCAAATGATCTAAATTCAGCTTTGTAACCATAATTTTGTGCTGTGAATTTATGAGCTAATTCATGAAATAAAAATCCTATTCCAACTGTAAGTAAAGATAAAATAAAAGTTAATGTTAATGATTCTGTTAAACTTCTTAATACTATAGTAAAGGCTATTGATATTGCAATCCAGGCTTTAAATAAATCTATAATTTCTATTTTTGATGTTTTCATATTACTGTAAAATTAAAAAGGTATATAAATATTAGTTTTAACTATTTAATAAAATGTTAGTCTTAATTATGAAGTCATATTTTTATTTTCTAAAAACGAAAGATTTAAATATAACAAAAACATCATAAAAAGTAGTGAAAAAGTATGGATATAAATGATTACAAAATTAGACCAAGTAAACATTTTATATTAAGTTGGATGAGAAAGTGGAATTATGACATTTACTCTTTAAAAAACGCTTTAGAAAGTGCATATAAAGTAGAAAAGGTTGGTAAATATAAATACGAAGCTTATATAAGAGCTAAAGGAAAAAGTAGGAAACTAGTATTTATAAAAGATGATGATTACAAAGAAATTTTTATAATAACAGGAGCTGAAGGAAAATGAAAAAATGTAAAATATGCGAAAAAGGAGTTTTAGAAAAAGTTGAAGATATAACCATAGAATTAGAAGGATATATATTTATAGTTAAAGGAGAAAGGTGTAATAATTGTAATGAAGAATTTCCGTATGAAGAAGAGACACAAAGAGTTGTTTCTATAGCAAGAAGATTAGGTGTTTGGCCTGAACCACTAAAGCTTTATAGACACTTATCCAAAAGTGGTGGAGGTTTAGTATTTAGGATCCCTAGCGATTTAGAAAAACAACTTAAATTAGATGAAAACGTTGAAATCTCAATAACTAAGATTGGAAATAAAATTGTAATAGAACCGGAAAAATAGTTGTGTCTGGAGGTAAATTCAAGATAACATGACTTTTATATGCGGGATTGATGAAGCTGGCAGAAAGTTAATTAATTATTAACTTGCCAATAGGTCCTGTCGTCGGTCCCTTAGTAATAGTAGGAGTTTTAGTAGATGAAAATGGTTTAGAAAAGTTAAAAGAAGCTAAAGTAAGAGATTCTAAATTATTAAGTTTAAAACAAATTAAAGAATTACAAAAAAAAATAAATAAAATTGCTAAGAAAATTAAAGTCGTTTTAGTTCAGCCAAATGAAATTGATAATGCCGTAAGTGGTGAAGATGGACTTAATTTAAATTGGTTAGAAGCAAAGAAGAGTGCTGAAATAATAAACGAATTAAATCCTGATAAAGTTATTTTAGATTGTCCTAGTCCAAATATAGAAAAATATAAAGGATATTTAAGAAAATTATTAAAAAATAAAGATATAGAAATAATTGCTGAACATAAAGCAGACAAAAACTTTCCTATAGTAAGTGCTTCTTCAATAATAGCTAAATTTAATCGTGAAGAAGAAGTAAAGAAAATTGAAAAAATGATTGGTCAAAGTATAGGTACAGGTTATATAAGTAATCCTATATGCCAAAAATTCTTAAAGGAAAATTGGGAAAAATATCCAGAAATATTTAGAAAATCTTGGGTAAGTTGGAAAAATCATAAAATAGAAAAAGAACAAAAGAAATTAATGGATTTTTGATTACTTCATTTTAGCTAATACTTTATCACTATTGTGCATATCTTTCCATGCTAAATCAAATAGATTTTCTAGAGCATTACCAAAAAATGGAGTATTTACCCATACACCTATGTCATAAGTTGGATGCACACTTTTATCATCCATAACCATAAACAAAATTTCTTTGCCATCAATGATACAAAATCTTGCATTTATGTCATTTACGTGTTTTACTTCAGCTACTTTTCCTAATTCCTTTGCTATGGAAGCATTTTCTTTATTTAATGGAGCAGCTACTCTTATTTTCACGCCTTTCTTATTTAGTTTTTCAAATATTGGGAGTAATGCTTCAACTTTTCTTTGCAAGCCTTTAGCTGTAGTCATTATTGTTACTGATTTTTCTGCATTTTTAATCAGTAATTCCATATGTGAATAAAGATTATGTCTTCCTCTTATAGCACCACTTAAATCAGTTGTTTCTATAAACTCTATACCTTGTTCATGTAAATTATTTAATTCATCAAGTACATCTGTGTTAACAGCTTCTTTTAATTTTGTAATATTGTTATCTGCTTCTTCTTTTATTAATTTTTTTACTCTCTCAACAACTTCTTTAGGTTCAACAGCAATATATTTTATTGGCTTGCCTAATTTCATAATAACAAAACCTTTTTTTTCTAGGCTTTCAAGAACATCATATGCACGAGATCTAGGAACATTACCAATATCACTCAATTCACCAGCAGTAGAAACCCCCCTAGAAAGTAAAGCTGTCCAAATTCTAACCTCATATAAATTTAACCCAAAAAACTGTCTTAATTTATTTAAAAATTCCTCCTTAATTATCATCTAATTTCCTCCTAGGATAAAACCTCTTTTTTTATTACTAAGCTTATATAACGTGTTATTTTTACTAAGGTATGATATAAACTATAAAGTAATAAAACCTACTTATATATAAAGTTTATTATTCCAAAGTAATTATTTTTCTTAGAATTGACAAATGGGTTCAGGCCCACCTTTGAAAATATAATTTACTAAATAAATAATATCTGCAATGTTTATTAAATTGTCTGAATTAAAATCTGAAGCCCATAATACTAATGGTTTTTGTCCTCCTTTAAATACATAATTCACTAGAAATATTATATCTGCTAAATTAATATTATCATCTAAATTTACATCACCACATTTTTGATTTATAATAAAATTATCATAATCTATATGTGTTAATCCATTATGACCCCCCCATGATTCTATGTAAAGTTTATATTTAGAGTCGGGATTTGATAACCCAAGAGTATGACTTTGTATCGTATTATCAGGCCATTTTCTTATAATCTCTAAATTATTAGAATTAATTTTTAATTTTATATGGTATTTTCCTATTATGTTAACAGTATCTGGAACATTATTAAAACCTAAAATACCTGCTCTAATGTAGTCTCCATTTGGGTATTCTGTAGTTATTACTAGAAGTATATGTCCATGATTTCCAGAACCAGAAATATAATCAACATCATAATCAAAACTTTCTCCAGCACTAAAATTATATGTAGGAACAATAGCTACTCTTTTGTCTACTATATTATTTTTTGTATGAAATATGAAATTACCTGTTTCATTCAGAACACCATACTCATCCATAAATGGTTGACCTTCAACATCTTGTCTAATCTCCCATTTATTTGTATCTAAAGTTCCTGAAGAAAAATCATCATATAAAAATGCATTAACATTATTAATTAAAATAATAGAGAATATTATTAGTATAAAATTAATTTTTGTTTTCATGTTTATTTTTTAGTTAAATAAATTTAAAAATCTTACCAAAATTATTTTTTCCTTCCTCTTTGTTTATTATAAATATTTTCTATGTCTTTTAAAGTTGCTATATCTTTTAGTGGTTTGTCCATAGTACGAAGTCTAGTTATTCTCGGAAATCTTAAAGCATAACCTGAACTATAAGTTGGACTTTTTTGTATCTCTTCATATAGAACTTCTACAATAATCTTTGGTCTTACTTTTACAATTCTAGCTTCTTTTTTTGTTATTAATGGTATAAGTAATTTAGTCATTTCATCATAACTAAAACCTTTTTCTTTTTTTTCTTTTAATCCAGAACTAGACATACCACATTCAAGCAATTTACCATTATGTTGACATGATAATAAATAACTTGAGAGATAAGCTGCTCTTTTACCTTCTCCATATGTTGCACCAGTAATAACCAAATCAAGAGGTTCAAGATTAGGCTTAAATTTAATCCAGCCTTCAACTAAACGTCCTGGATTATATTCCTTATGTAAATTCTTTAACATTATGCCTTCATTACCTTTCCTTAATGATTTTTTATAGAATTTATTTACTTCATCTATGGAATCGGTAATTAATCCTTTTACAATAACAATTTTTTTAGGTTCTTCTTTAATTATTTTTTCTATGATTTTTCTTCTTTTTTGTTGTGGTTCATGAAGTAAAGTTTTTCCATCTAAATAAAGAATATCAAAAACATTTATTTCAACAGGAACTTCTTTAGCTATTTTTTCTATATCATATTTCCTTTTTATTCTTTGACTCATATTTTGGAATGGTAAATATTTATCTGATTTAGAATCATAACCTATAACTTCACAATCTAGAATATAAGAATCAGATTTTACATATTTATTAAGAACATCAATTAATTCTTTAAATTGATTTAGTACATTTTCTAATCTTCTTGTATAAAACCAATATTTATTTTTATCTTTATGAATTTGTAATCTAAAACCATCTAATTTATATTCTACCAATAAAGGTTTTCCTAGTGCTTCAAAAGCTTCATCTAATGTATCTGCTCTAACTGCAAGCATAGGATTAATGGGAGTGCCTAAACTAATTTTTATTTTTACTTCTTTATTTTCTTTTACAGAAATAGCTGTTTCCACAAAATCATTGCACAAATTATAAGTATCTTGAACTTTTTTCATGAATGAATTATAAATTTCTCGTGCTAATTTCTCATCTTCTGTTATTATAAAATCATATTTTCTAAAATTCTTTAGATCTTCTATTTTAGAAATATGTAAAGAGTTTTTAAATTGTTTTTTTACCTCTTCCTTAAACTTAAATTCTTGTATTTTATTACAATTCAAGCATTTTTCTGTATTTGGTATTATTTCACTGCATTCATTACATTTAAAGAAAATACCTATAACTTTGGGGAAATAAGCCCATGCTATTGCGTCTCTTAAAATACCTTGTGCTACCCCTACTCTTAATTGTTCTAATACTGTTCTTACTATGAATTTAGCTTCTAAAGAAATAGCTGCTGTGAGTAGTTCTGAAACTAGAGAAATTTTTTTAGCAACTGCACCTTCACCTTCTAATTTAGCTAATTCTTGTAAATTATCATAAACTTTTTTTACAGTTAGTTTTTTTGAAAATAAAGTTGTTTGCTTTTTTTTATGTATTAATGATTCTGCTACTATACCAAGATCACCTTTCTCAGCCCATAATTTTTCAACGTGT
This sequence comes from Candidatus Woesearchaeota archaeon, assembly GCA_964359945.1. Classification (GTDB taxonomy): domain Archaea; phylum Nanobdellota; class Nanobdellia; order SCGC-AAA011-G17; family CAYHUM01; genus CAYHUM01. The sequence continues at coordinate 5,780 of CAYHUM010000020.1, forward strand.
TCAGGACTAGAACCAGTAGACAAAGAAATAGCTTTTAGAATTAATCTTGAAGAGAATCCTAGTTTACGAGAGTCCCATATAGGAAATACTCTTCCTTGAAGTAAATTTATTATATATGGAATATCGTCTGTATGGGCTTTTGATAGAAGTTTTGAGATGATATATGTTTTATCTAATCTCTTAGTTGTACTTTCAAGTTTTTCATATATTTTAGCTAATTCAAGATAATCCATAATAAAGTTTAAATAGTGCGGAAATAAAAATGTTTTGGTATGGAACTTGATCTAGCAATAAAAAATAGAAGAAGTGTAAGACAATATTTAGATAAAAAAGTTGAATCTAATAATATAAATTTTATTTTGGATGCAGCCAAATATGCTCCTAATTCTGGAAATAAACAATTTTGGCATTTTATTGTTGTAGAAGATTTAAATAAAAGAGAACAAATTACAGAAGCTTGTATTGGCCAAGATTGGATGAAAACTGCTCCTGTTTTCATTGTTATTTCTTATAATTTTGAAGATTGTAAAAGATTTTATGAAGAAAGAGCAGAAATGTATGGTATGCAAGATTCTGCTTTAGCTGCACAAAATATTATGCTAAAAGCTTATGATATTGGTTTAAGTTCATGTTTTGTTTCTCTGTTTGAGGAAAATGCAATTAAAAGAATATTAAAGATTCCTAATAATATGAAATTTTATAGTATAATAACTATTGGGTATAGCAATGAAGTTACTCAAGCAAAAAGAACTGATTTAAGGAATTTAGTAAGTTTTGATGAATACAAAGGTAAGAAGAGTTTTACTAGTATATTTCCTATAAAGAAAACCATTGAGAGAATTAAAGGTAGATTTAGAAGAAAGTAATTCTACATACATATTAAGTAATATATTTTCCTAATTACATAAATTATAAGTATTATATTAGATTCTATACATACATATTAAGTAATATATTTTCCTAATTACATAAATTATAAGTATTATATTAGATTCTATACATACATATTAAGTAATATACAAAGTAATAGTTAGGTTTATATATTACTTATACATACATAATAAGTATAAATATGGGGAAAAAAGAGGAAAAGGTCAGAAAGGAAAGAGATTTATATAGCCTCCAAACCCCCCTTTCTGACCATTCTTTTCAAATTCTGAAATTACTTATAGAAAATTTAAAAGAAAAATATAATTTAGGTTATGAACAAATTTTAAGTTTAATTAAAGAAAAAGAATTTGTTAGCGAAATCTTAATTCCTGTTTCTATATTTATTAAAGAACTATCTGGACTAGAAACTATTTGTAAATATCTTAAAGAAAATCTGAAATTAAAATATAGTAAAATTGCTTCTTTACTTAATAGAGATCATAGAACAATATGGATTACTTATAATAATTCTATAAAAAAGAAAAAAGAATTATTTATTGTAAAAGAGACCCCTTATTTGATTCCAATTTCTTTATTTGTTAATAGAAAATTTAGTGTAATGGAAATTCTTGTTTCTTACCTGAAGGAAAATTATTCTTTATCATTTGCTCAAATTGCTGAATTGTTACAAAGAGATCAAAGAAACATATGGACAATTTATTCAAGATACAAAAAGAAAAAATGAAATCAAAAATGTTTTATTATGAAAAGAGAATCTCTGAACTAAAGAGAAAAATAGAAACCTGTAATGAATACAAAGAAAGATCTCTTAAATATTACAATCATATAAATAGATTATTTGATGAATGGAAAATAAGTCATATAGAACATGATAGATTAATTAGAGAAACCTTCCATAACAAACCTATAGAATATTGGATTAATTATTATAATAATAAAATTAAGTCTTATGAAAAAGAAATACAGAATTATGAATTTGAAATATCAGCAGAAAAAAGCACGAAAATAAGTCCTATCTTAATAATATCATTATTTGCAATAACATTATTACTTACATTAATTATTGGATTAAGATTTACTGGATTTACTGTTTATGAACCTGGACAAGAGTTATTAGATAATGTTTCTGAAACGATTGTTAATCAAACTATAACTGATATAAAAGAATCAATAAATGTTAGTATTAATGAGAGTCTAGAAGTATCACAACTTAGTATTGAAGAAGAGATAATTCAAGGAGAAGCAGAAGTAAATAAACCAGTAAAGTGGACTAGGAAAATTAAACTAAATGAAACTAATAATAGCTTGACAGTAAAATTACCGGATAAAATATCGGATATTAGAGTTAAAAAGATTGTTGATGGAGTTAAAGAAGATATTAGCAGTGATAAATTTACAATTAATAATATACAACAAGAGACCGAATTAAATATAAAGGATGTATTAAAAGAGATTGAAATTGAGTATTATACTGAACCTCCAAAGTTCATAGAAGAACAAATTAATGAACATGGAAAAGAAATTGTAGTTTCTTCAGATATTCATTATCAAAATATAATTGTTTATTCAAATGTTACTGAATCTAAAAAAGGCACAATTAAATTATTTAGAACTACTGGAGGAATAAAAGAAGAATTTAAGATAGATAATTATTATGATACAAATAATAATGGACTAATAGATCAAATTTCTTGGTTGATATCTTCTTTATCTAATCAAAGTTATGTAATAGAAATAATAAAAGCAGAGCATTTAGATCAAAATAAAAATTTAATAAGTAATGTTTATGAGGAAGTTAAGGCATTAGATAACATATGGAGTGAAACAATTCCAAGTGAACATTATATTAGAGTAACATTTGAAAGAAATTTAACATCAGAAAAGGATATAATAATATACCCTCGTGTTATAAGTGGAAATCCAAAAATTGAGGTTTATGAATTTAATAAGACTGAATTAATTGCAACTTTTGATAGTTTAATTTCTAATGAATACAATAAAATTTTCTTAAATAATTTAATAAGTGAAAGCCAAGATGTTTTCGAATTAAAAATTGTTAATGGTGAAGTTCAAATTGACCACATTGTTGATCCAGTACAGCTTTTCTTTGAAGATTTCGAATCTGGAAATTTAAATAACTGGGTTAACACGGCTTTATGGGCCGTTGCAACAGACCAAAAAGATGGTGGAACATATAGTGCAAAATGTACTGGTGCCAATGATTGTGACATGAATTTAGCCACAGCTTTAAACACTATTTATGGTTCATCAGTTAATTTGACTTTGAGATTTAGAGATGATGATTTAGATGGTGCTGGAGATGCACCTGTATATTTCAATGATAGTTCTGGAAATTGGGATGTAATAGGAGAACTTGATGATGCAGGAGCAGGAGAAGATACATGGCTTACTCTCACTTTTAATTCATCAGATTCGCAATATTTCCATACAGGATTTAATATAAGGTTTGCCACCACTCTTGATGGAGCTGGCGGTGCTGAAAATCTCTGGATTGACAATATAAATGTTTCTTATATTGTTGAAACTACTAAGCCAAACTTTACTTTAAAAAGTCCTGAAGATATATTTAATACTAGTTCAAGTTTAATAATATTTAATCAGAGTGTAAGTGATAATATTGCTTTATCTAATGTAAGTTTATTCGGAAACTGGACTGGTTCATATATAAGAAATCAAACTAATAGTACAGGGCTAAACAATGCAGATTACTTCTTTAATATCACTTTAAATACAAACGGTAACTATATTTGGGCTTATGAAGCATGTGATCCAAGTAATAATTGTAATTTATCTAATAACTTTACTTTAACATTTGATAATACTGGGCCAAGTGTAACAGCAAGTAATGTAAATCAAACTTCAGTAAATGTAAATGACTATATTTGTGTAAATGCAACTGCTACTGATACTTTCTTGCCTATATCGGTTGCATGGGTAATGACGACTAATACTAGTGGGGGAATAAATAATATAACAATGAGTGACACAGGTCCTTATTGTAGTAAAAATGCTAATGATAATATTTATGGTGTGAATATACAATTAACAAGTTCAGGAAACTATTATGTAAATACAACTTATGCTAATGATACTTTAAATAATTTAGGAAGTCAGACTATTAGTACACAAGTTAGTGTAACCTCTTCTAATGTTGCTCCTGTTATTTTGGATATTACAGATTTGGGAAGTCCAACTATTACAGAAGGTGGAGTTAAAAATATTTTATTCTATAGTGTAATAAATGATAATGATGGTGCAAGTACAATAAGTAATGTAAATGGAACATTCTTTAGATCAGGAGAATCATTAAGAAGTAATTTAAGTTGCGTACTAGTTTCAAATTTAAATAGCACTGCTGGTAATTTCTCATGTACGGTGCCAATATGGTTCTATGATGTAGCTGCAATATGGGAAGTTAATGTAACTGCTAATGATACAAGTAACTCAATTTCTAATCCTTATAATGAAAGTTTCACACTACAAGAAACTGTAGGAATGAATGCTACATTAACATCAATAACATTCACATCATCTGCACCGGATACATTTAATGTAACTTCTGATAATGATCCAGATACTATCCAAAACACTGGAAATAAAAATAATACTCAAATACAAGTAAAGGCCATAAGCTTAATAGGGGATAATAATAATGCTACTAATATTCCGGCTGCTAACTTTAGTGTAAGTATAGTAACTGGAAGTAATTTAGAGTGTTACACTACTTGGAGTAATCAAACCACTTCATTAATAAACAATACAGCAGTTAGTATAGCTAATGCAACTTTATTAAGAAGTGCAAGTGCTACAAGGAATTTATACTTCTGCTTAATGCATATTCCTTTAAATGTAACTGCACAAACATATTCAACATTAGGAGGAGGAGCTTGGACAATCCAAGTAATTTAGTAAAGTTTATATATTTCCTATAATTACACTAAAAATGAGATCAATGGAAAAACAAGAAAGAGGTTTCATAGTATTAATAATTTTAACAGTAATTATCTTAGCATTGCCTATTATTTATCCTCCTTTTTTAAATCAAATTACAGGAAGAGCGACTACCCAATCAACTACAGTTTCTATATCAATAACTAATACAAATCCTGTAGTTCTTAGCACTGCAGGTATAAATGGTAGTACTCAAACCATTACAGAAGGTGGAACTAAGAGAGTTACATTCTATACTGTAATAAATGATGATAATGGTGCAAGTAGTATTAATAATGTAAATGCTACATTCTTTAGAAGTGGAGAATCATTAAGAAGTAATTTATCATGTGTTTTAGTTTCAAATTTAAATTCAACTGCTGGTAATTTTAGTTGTACTGTGGGAACATTATGGTTTGATTTAGCTGCAATATGGGAAGTTAACGTAACTGCTAATGATACAAGTAATGGAAAAACAAGTCCTTTTAATACAAGTTTTACTTTATCTGAAACAACAGGAATGAATGCAACTTTATCTAGTATTACATTTGCTTCTTCAAATCCAAATACATTTAATGTAACTTCTAATAATGATCCTGATACTATACAAAATACTGGAAATAAAAATAATACACAAATACAAGTTGAAGGTATAACCTTATTTGGAGATACTGATTCTGGTACTTTTATTCCTGCTGCTAACTTTAGTGTAAGTATAGTAACTGGAAGTAGTTTAGAGTGTACTAATGTTACTTTATCTAACCAAACTACTACATTGGTAAATAATACTTTAGTTAGTATAGCTAATGCCACTTTAGGTAGAAGTGCTACTTCTACTCGTGATTTATACTTCTGCTTAATGCATATTCCTTTAAATGTAACTGCACAAACATATTCAACAGGAGGAACTCCGGATGAAGAAGATTGGACAGTGGGGGTTGTATAAATGAAAACTAAAATAATTTCACTATTTTTATTTATAATCTTGATTGCAGTTAATGTAAAAGGATTTGCTGTATCTAGTCCTTATTGGAGTGACAATCCTTTAATAATGGAACCTGGTGAAACTAAAATTGTAACTTTAATTTTACAGAATATGGTTGGTAGTGAAGATTTAATTGCTCATGCTAGTTTATTACAAGGAAGTGAAGTAGCTAGAATAATAGATTCTTCTTTAGATTATAATGTTCCTTTTGGGAAGGATGACATTAAAGTAAATATTGAAGTTACTATACCAAATAATGCACCATTAGAATCTAAATATACAATAGATGTTAATTTTGTAGCAGAATCAAAGAATAAAAAAGAAGGTGTTCAATTAAATACTGGTGTAAGAAAATTAATAGACGTCTATGTTAGAGAAGTTCCTGAGCCAACAGCAAAAGCTACTGAAGAATCAAAAGAATCTGCAAAAAAAACAAATTATTTATGGGCTATAATCTTATTAGTAATTTTAATATTAATATTAATATGGGCTTTCAGAAAAAAAGGTGAAGGAAAATAAAAAAAAATTTGGTTATATTAAATTACATTTAGTATTAATAGTTTTACTTATTTTATTCTCTATTCTTTTAATTTCTAGAAATATTGAGTTTATTAGTAAAGCAGTTTCTCAGATGCTTTCAGTATCTATATCTATAGCAAGTGCTCCTATAGTTAATATAACTTCTCCTTTGAATATTACATACAATGATCATGATATTAATTTAGGTTATAGTATAATAAATTTCACTAGAATTTCTTCATGTTATTTCAATTTAAATAATGGTTATAATAATACAATTCCAAATTGTATTAATATTTCATTTTATGCTTTTTATGGAAGTAATACTTTAAATTTATATGTAAATGATAGTCTGGGAAATTTAAATAAAACTTCTGTTACCTTTTTCCAAAACGAGAGTTATCAATTTTATTATAGTAATTATAGTGGTAGTTCTACTAACTTAAGTCATTACACAGAACAACAATTACAGAATTTATCTAATTTTACTCTTGATAATTCTAATTGGGGTAAAATGTTTTTCTTAGAGAATGTAAATATTAGTGGAGATGTTAATTTTGATTTACACACAAATATATCATTTAATAGAATTGAAATAAATATTAGTGCTTTAAATTTCTTAAATAAAAGTGCTACTCTTTATATTTATAATTTAACTTTAAGTAATCCAAGAATAGCTAAAGATGGAGTTGTATGTCCTTCTACTATATGTAAAATAAACAGTTATTCTAATGGTATTTTATCTTTTAATGTTACTGGTTTTTCTGTATTCCAAACGGAAGAAATTCCAAGTTCTGATTCTGGAAGTTCTAGTGGTTCAAGTAGTTCTGGAGGAGGTGGGGGTGGAGGATCAGGATATGTTGTTAAGGGACTGGATGCATTTATTTTAGTTGATGATACAATAAGAGTAAAAGGAAAAATTGGAGGGAGTACTTCTGTTTTATCTAAAATAATAAATAATGGTAATTCTGACTTAAGCGTTTCTATAAGTGTTTTAGGATTGGGTAGTATAATAAGAATTAAAGAGCAGACAGTTAATGTAAAGGCTAAGAGTGATGCAAATTTTGAATTAATATTTGATATTCCCGAAGATTTTGAATCTGGAGTGTATATTGGTAAATTAGTAGCTAAATCAGGATTAACAGAAAAAACTATTTCTGTTGTAGTTGAGGCAGAATCATTTGAATCTTTATTCGATATAATTATTGAGCTAGATGAAGAATATAAAACTGTTGGAATAGGAGAAGAATTTAGATTTGGAGTTACTGTATTTAATATTAAACTACAAGGACTAATAGATGTTACATTAAGTTATCAATTAATTGACCAAGAAGGACTAATTGTTTTAGATCAGCATGAAACAAGAGCTGTCGAAAGACAACTTACATTTTTAAAAAAATTAAAAGTACCTAATAATGCTAAAGAAGGTAACTATATTTTATATGTTGGGTTAGATTATGAAGGGGTAAGCGCAAGTTCTTCTGAATATATTGAGGTTGTAAGTAATATTAGAAAGCCTGCTTCTTATCCTGGTGAATTTTATATAATAATACTTCTAATTATTTTTGTTGTACTTACATTAGGAGGATATTTATTTTATCATCATAAAAAAGATATAGAACACAAAGAACAATATCACAAGTTTAATGAAGAAGATCTAATCAGATTACGATTAGTTAAGATTAAAGAAGAAGAAAATAAAGGAGGGAAAAGTTAATGGTAAATT